>JANPKX010000231.1:0-6483 GCA_031426235.1 Alphaproteobacteria bacterium
TCAGGCCCGTGGTGTAGAACCGCAAGCGGCCGCCAAGGTCGGGATGGCGCGACCACGCCGCCGTGACGCCGGCGGCAAGCCCGCGGCCTCGGTATCCGGGAAAGGTATAGACGCCGATGTCGGCGCCGTGTTCGCTCAGGCGCGCCGCGAAACTGACGGCTGCGAGGGCGCCATTCTCCACCGCCACGCACCATGGTGCCCAGAAGTCGCCGAGGCTGACGAACCCGGCCTCTACGAGATGCCTCGGCATCCCCTCAAGCTCCAGCCGGCGCAGCAGGCCCGCGCCCTCGGCCGTGCCGCTCCGGATGATCTCCAGCCCCGCCCCGCCAGGCGGCTGAGCGTCCAGCGCATGGATGATCTCGACCGACACCACTGGCGGCAAGCCCAGGCTCGCGAACACATCCATAAAGGCCGGAAGGCAGGCTGGCGGTCGCCCAGCATCGCCCCAAGGCGGCTCGCCCTCGGCAAGCGCAATGAGCCTGCCGGCCGCGGCAACGGGCACATCGTGTCGAACGTGACAGACGTTCCCCTCCGCGCAGCCGGACAGGAACAACAACGGGCCCGGCGAGTGGTCGGGGTCGTTCTCGCGCAAGATCCGGCCGGCCGCGTCCAGCACCAGGGCGGCGCCTGCGTGAACCCGCAACCGGCTCCGCGTCACGCCGGCGCGGTCACGTCAGTGCTGGCTTTCCGGCATGGTCACGATCAGGCCGTCCAGGGCGTCGCTGACCTTGATCTGGCAGGAGAGGCGGCTGTTTTCCTGAACGCCCTCGGCGAAGTCGAGCATCGACTCCTCCATGGCCGACTTGGTCCCGGTCTTGTCCAGCCAGCCCTCGCCCACATAGACGTGGCAGGTCGCGCAGGCGCAGGCGCCGCCGCAATCGGCGTCGATGCCCGGCACGTTGTTCTTCACCGCACCTTCCATGACGGTCAAACCGGTCTTCACGTCGATGACGTGCTCGGTTCCGTCGTGCTCAACATAGGTGACTTTGGCCATACGCCCCTCACGCCGCTTTTCAGGCGGCGACCTCTTTCATGGAAATGGACGGGTCCGCAAGCCTCGCCTTGTTCACGGGTTTGCGGGACAGGATGAGATTCTTCCCCATCATGAACTCAGGGGGTGCGTTGATCGCTTCCACAGCCTGGAGGAGATCGCCCTTCAGGTGGAAGACCGCGAAGCGGGCGGTCGCCGGATCGCCGCGCAGAATGACCTCGTCGGCCTCGAACGGATAGCCGGCGATCTGCAACTTCAGATCGAACTGGTCGGACCATTGCCAGGGGCACTCCCCGGCGGGCCGCGACCGCCCGGTGATGGCGCAGGCCGCCTGTTTGGCCTGCTCCAGAGCGTTGGGCACGCTCTCCATCCTGAACATGCGATCGTAGATGGGCATCGGCCGATGGGCGACGTCGCCGATGGCGAAGATCGCGGGGTCGCTGACGCTGCGGGCGTCGAGATCCACAACCACGCCCCGGGCGCAGTCGAGGCCCGCCGCCTTGGCCAGTTCGTCGTTGGGCTGGGCGCCGACCCCCACCACCACGGCGTCGCAGGCGATGGTGCGACCGTCGGCCAGGGTCACGCCGCCTACGGCCCCGTTCGCACCAACGAAACCCGTCACCGCCGCACCAAGCTCGAATTGGACGCCGTGCGTCTGGTGATAACCCTGGAAGAACGTGGACAGCGCCTCGCAGGCCACCCGCGCAAGCAGGCGCGCCTCGCGCTCCAGCACCACCACCTCGGCGCCCAGAGACCGACCCGAGGCGGCGACCTCAAGACCGATGTAACCCCCGCCCACGACGGCCAAGGTCCGGCCCGGTCCCACCGTGGCCTTCAGCGTTTCCGCATCCGCAGCGGTCCGCAGGACCATGATACCGGACAGGTCGGCGCCGGGGACCGGCAGCGTGAGCGCCCGCGCCCCGGTGGCAAGGATCAGAACATCGTAGGCAAGGCTGGATCCGTCGGAGAGCGCGAGCGTGCGCGTGCTGCGGTCGATGGCCGCGACCGTCACACCTGGACGGAAGTCGATGGCGTTCTCGCCGTAGAACTCTGTCGGCTTGAGCGCGAGAGACTCCGCGTCCGCCTCCCCCTTCAGCCATGCCTTGCTGAGCGGCGGGCGCTGGTAAGGCGCGATGGGCTCGTCGCCAATGAGTGTGATCGCGCCGGGATGGCCGTACTGGCGCAACAGGGCCGCCGCCGTGCCCCCCGCATGGCCTGCGCCGACGATCACCACATGCGCGTTCGGATCGCTCATGCGTGTTCGATGCCCAAAAGTGACAGCAGCGTCAACTTATGTCCCCAAGGCGAGCTATCGCGGCGCCCGCTTGGCGAGGATGCGCTGCAGGGTGCGGCGATGCATGTTGAGCCGCCTGGCGGTTTCCGAGACGTTGTGGTTGCACAACTCGAACACCCGCTGAATGTGCTCCCAGCGGACCCGGTCGGCGCTCATCGGATTCTCGGGAGGGGCCGGGGCCGAGTCGCCCTTGGCCAGCAGGGCGCGGACGACGTCGTCGGCGTCTGCGGGCTTGGACAGGTAATCCACCGCGCCAGCTTTCACGGCCTGAACCGCGGTCGCGATATTGCCGTACCCTGTCAACATGATGATCCGGGCGTCGGGCCGGGCCTCGCGCAGGGCCTCCACGATCTTCAGGCCGGAACCGTCCTCGAGGCGCATGTCGAGCACGGCGAAGGCCGGCGCATGGGCGCGGACGGCCGCCAGGGCCTCCTGGATGCTGGCGACCAGGGTGGGTTCGAAGCCCCGCTGTTCCAAAGCGCGGCCAAGGCGCGTTCGCAGCGGCGCATCGTCGTCGAGGACCAGCAGGCTGCGGTCGGCAAGGGCGGCCACCTCGGCGGCGAGATCGCTCATCGGTTGCGGCCTCCTTCGCCGGACCGGAAGCCCCGCGTGCCACCAGACTGTCGCACCCGGGAAGCTTTGCCAAGCTTCCGCAGCGCCGGGATCACACGGCCTCGAACTCGGTGCGTTTCCAGGCTGCCGCCACAACCGCCCCGCGCGGCTTTTCATTGCGATAGGTGACGACGGCGCCCGTTCTCTCCAGCAGGGTCTTGGCGATGAAGAACCCTAGGCCCATGCCGACATGTCCCGTCCGCGATCCCTCCGCACCCGGCCGCGACGTGACGTAGGGCTCGCCCAGCTTCGTCAGGATCTCGGGGGAGAAGCCTCGTCCGTCGTCACGCACCTCAAGGCTGATCGTCTCGCGATCGAAGGCGGCGGTGACCAGGATGCGCGAGTCGGCGAAGTCGACCGCGTTCTCCACGAAGGTCGAGAAGGCGTGGGTGATTTCGGGAAGGCGGCGGATGGCCGGGGTCTTCACGTCCGGGGCGCCGTTCACGACCGTCTCGATCTGAATGTCCTGCGAGGCGCCGAGGTGGGGCTCGACCACCTCGTCCAGCAGTTGGCGCAAGGTGAGGCGCTCGTGCATGGCGTCCGTCGCCCTGTCCGGCGTGGCCGCAAGGCGCTGGAGGATGCCGCGGCAGCGCTCCGCCTGCGAAACCAGCAGTTCGGCGTCCTCGCGGACCTGGTCGCTCGCCGCCTCGCGGGCCATCTCCTTGGAGACGATGGAGATCGTCGCCAGGGGCGTGCCAAGCTCATGCGCCGCCGCGGCCGCCAGGGCGCCCAGGGCTGACAGCCTCTGCTCGCGCGCCAACACCGTCTGAGTGACATCCAGCGCCAGGGCGATGCGCGCGGCCTCCACCACCGACTGGCGGACATAGCCGGCGATCAGGGCGATGCCCGCCACGTTGGCGAAGGCGGACAGCACCCGGTACTCCAGCGTCAGCCGGGGCTCCGGGGTCGCCGCCGGATAGGGGAACGAAAACGTGGCCAGCAACAGGCTGGTAAAGGACGCCAGAGCCCCAAGGCCGTAAAGCTGGCGTTGCGGCAGTGTGGCGGCCGCGAGCGTCACCGGAGCGATCAGCATCAGGCAGAATGGGTTCGCCGTTCCGCCGATCAAGCTCATCAGCGCCGACAGCTGGAGGATGTCGAAGGTGAGCTGGACGACCGCCTGATCATCCGTCAGCACCTTCTGAGGCGACCAGACGCGCCGCACCGCCAGGTTGACCAGCGCACCGGCGCCGACCACCAGGGCGCAGGCCAGGTAGGGGGCGACTTCACCCAGGGCGAAGGCCATGAAGGCCAGCAGCAGAGCCTCGCCGCCGATGACCATCCAGCGCACCGTCACCAGTGTGCGCACGCGAAGGTGGCCCCGGCGGATGGCGGCGGTGTCCCACACGTCTTGCACGTTGACGGGGCCGGCCCTATCGAAGCGCTCGGTCGGCGGGCGGGCGGGGGTCACTGCGGGCCCTCAGCAGGAGGTACGGCAATGTCGCGGCGCATCCTGGTCCTCATCGCGATCCTGGCGCTCGCGCTTGCGCTGCTCACCGGCCTGGCGGTTCGCCGGGGCGTCCTGGGCTCGGGCGCGCAAAGCGTCGCCATGGGCGGACCCTTCCAGCTCGCGGACACCGACGGGCGCACGGTCGACCAGTCCGTCCTGAAGGGCAAGTGGAGCGTCGTCTTCTTCGGCTTCACCCACTGCCCTGACATCTGCCCGACCACCCTGTTCAAGATGGCCCAGGTCGAGCCGCTGATGGGCGACAAGGTGGCCGATCTGCAGACGGTATTCATCACGCTCGACCCCGCCCGCGACACCGTGGCGCAGATGCGCGCCTATGCCGCCAATTCCGCCTTTCCGAAGCGGCTGGTCGCCCTGACGGGGACCGCCAGCCAAACCGATGGCGCCGCCAAGGCCTACCGCGTCTACTATCAAAAGGCGGGCGAGGGGCCGGACTACACGGTCAACCACGCGGCCTACAGCTATTTGATGAACCCCAAGGGACGGTTCGCCTGCGTGTTGCCCTACGAACTGACGCCGGCCCAGACCGCCGAGAAGATCCGCGCTGCGATGCAACAAGGCTCCAACGCGGAGCGTTGTTGAGTCGCTCTAGCCCCTTGCGAAGGCTGTTAAGGTTCGTCAGGGTATGCTGCAGCGCACAAAGGCTGACGTTTCATGCTCTATTCGATCTACGAGGCTGGCTATTACGCCGTGTCACCGCTGCGGATGGCGGCGCTGGCGGCGAAGTCGTTCTGGAGCTCGCCGCTCAATCCCGCAGCCGAGACCGAGGCCGGTCGTCGGATGTTCGCGACCTCGGACCTGTTCGCCAACCTGACGCGCCGGTACGGCAAGCCGGAGTGGATGATCGACAGCGTCGAGATCAACGGCAAGGCGGTGCGCGTTCGCCCGACCACCGTCTGGTCGACACCGTGGTGCAAGCTCACCCACTTCGCCCGCGACATGAGCGACCTGCGCCGGGCGGGCAAAAGCGAGATCGAGCCCGCGGTCCTGATCGCCGCGCCGCTGAGCGGCCACTACGCCACCCTGTTGCGAGGCACGGTTGAGGGTTTCCTGCAGGATCATGAGGTGTTCATCACCGAATGGACCAACGCGCGCGACGTCTCGATGCTGGACGGCCGCTTCGGCTTTCACGACTACATCGACCACATCCGTGAGGCTCTGCGCCAGATGGGTCCCCGGCCCCATGTGGTGGCGGTCTGCCAGCCGGGGCCGCCCGTGTTGGCCGCCGCGGCCCTGATGGCCGAGGACAAGGAAGAGAGCCGTCCTGCGTCCATGACCTTCATGGGCTCGCCGATCGACGCGCGCCTGTCGCCGACGGTGACCAATAAGCTGGCCGAGGACCGACCCTTCGCCTGGTTCGAGACCAACATGATTTACAACGTGCCGCCGCCCTATCTGGGCGCGGGCCGGCGCGTCTATCCGGGCTTCGTGCAGCTGGCCAGCTTCATGTCGATGAACCTGGAGAAGCACCAGGACGCGCACCGCAAGTATCTGGCGCAGCTGATGGCCGGCGACGGCGACAGCGCCGACAAGCACCTGGAGTTCTACGACGAATACCTCTCGGTGCTGGACCTGACCGAGGAGTTCTATCTGGAAACCATCGATGTGGTCTTCCAGCGCTACCTGCTGCCCAAGGGCGAGCTCTATCATGACGAGCGACGCGTTCGGCCGGAGCGGATCACCGACATCGGCCTGATGACGGTGGAGGGCGAGAACGACGACATTTCGGGCATCGGCCAGACCCAGGCCGCCCACTTCCTCTGCCTCAGCCTGCCGCCGGAACTGAAGGAAGACTATATCCAGCCGCTTGTTGGCCACTACGGCGTGTTCAACGGCAAGCGGTTCCGCGAGGAAATCTATCCGCGCGTCCGCGACTTCATCCAGCGCATGGAGCGCTCGCCCATGGTGCATGGGGCCAAGCCCAAGAGCCGATCGCGAGCCGTCGCCGAGGTCGTGCCGATCCGCCCCCGCACCGCCAAGGCCTGACGCCGGCGGAGCCTCAGCCCTGCCTTGGCCCTATGCAGCCTTTACTTGGGTTTGACGTTCGCTCACTGAGCGCGGCGTCCGTCCTGTGTGTTTTCGAGGAACCCTTATGGACCTTTCCAAGATACCCGTCGGGGT
>JANPKX010000232.1:0-3383 GCA_031426235.1 Alphaproteobacteria bacterium
CTTGCCGTCCCGCATCTGGTCCCGCCCTCACCGGGGATGAACTTCGGCATCCACTTTCCCTGGGCTAGGGCGGAGCTCAATCGCAACGTCGCCCAGGACTATGCGGTCGGGCTCGCCTTCGCGGTGCACATGGTCGCGTCCTATAAGCTGTTCGCCGGGACCTGGGAGGCACCGGCGGGTGTGGCGCGAACTCTCAGGTTCCTCGGCGCCATGACGTTCCCGCTCTACGCCATGCACCGCCCGATGATGTTCTTCCTCGTGGCGGTCAGCCCGTGGCCGGCTTCGTCAGCCGCAACGATGGTCTTGACGACCCTCGCCGTGGCGGCGGGCGTCGCAGTGATGACCCCGGTTTGCGATTGGCTGAAGGACGTTCTGCGCAGCGGGCTCAAGCGCGCCCTGCCCCCGCCGCGCCTGCGCTCAAGCTGAGGATCCTGACCGCAGGGGGACCCTCCCAGGCCTCGCCGATCGGCAAAGTTGTCTAGGGTTTCGACCGCGCGTCTCTGCGCAGCGTGGGGCTGTCCAGGTCGAGCTCGGCGCCGGGGATGATCTCCAGACCCGGCAGCGTGGCTTTGAGCGTCGGACCGAACGTCTTCGCATCGCCAGCCACGATCACACTCGCGCCCGTGGGATCGAGGTGTGTCCGGGCGAAGGCCTGCACCTGGTCGGGCGATACGGCCTCGACCTTGGCGGTGTAGCGGCTGAGCTCGTCCAGCGGCACGCCATAAAGCGCGTAGTTCCCCAGGATGTCGGCCAGGCCTGAAGAGGTGGCCAGTTCGCGGCCGTACTCGCCGACGAGGGTGGACTTGCGGGCCCTCAGTTCGTCAGACCCTACGGCTTCGGCGCCCAGGCGCGCCAGTTCGGTCCGCATCAATTCCAGCACCTGCCCGGCGTTTTCATTCTTGGTCTGGGCGGAGGCGCGGAACGACCCGGTGGTCCTTGCGGCTGAGAGGCGTGCGCTGGCGCCGTAGCTGAGCCCCCGCTTGATACGGATCTCCTGGTTCAGCCGCGCCGAATAGCCGCCGCCAAGGACGGTCGCGCTGACCAGCCCGGGATAGTAGGCGGGATCGGTGCGCGCGATCGCGGACCTCACCACATTGACCGAGGCCTGGTCCGCACCCGCGAGGTCGATGCCGAGCGGGCGAGGCGACGCCTTGAGAATGATGGCCGGCGCCGTAGCCAGGCGCGTCGATGGCCTCGCCCAGTCGCCGAACGCCGCGAGGGCCGCGGCAAAGCCTTGTTCGGCGGTGATGTCCCCCGTGAGGACAAGAATGGCGTTGTCAGGCCGGAACCCCGCGCGGTGCAGCGCGGCCAGGTCGGCCGGCTTGAGGCGGGTCAGAGAGGCCGGCGTGCCCTGCGCCACGTGACCCAGCGGCGTACCCGCATAGACGATGGGCGCCGCGGCGAACGCCGCCACTTGCCCGGGCTGCTGATAGGCGACCTTGAGACCGTCCAGCGCCTGCTCGCGCTGGCGATCCAGCTCTTCCGGGGCGAAGACCGGGTTGCGCGCCACATCGGCCAGGACGGCCATGGCTGCGGGCAGTTTGTCGGGCATGACGGTGAGGGTCAGGGACGTGCTTTCCAGCCCTCCGCTGGCGCCCAGGGTGGCGCCCAAGGCTTCAACCTGGCTGGCGATTTGCTGGGCCGATCGCGTTCGGGTGCCTTCGGTCAGCATCCCGGCCATCATCGTCGTGGCGCCGGCGAGGCCCTTCGGGTCAGCCCACGCGCCTAGCCTGACCGTCAGGTCAGCGGTGACGAGCGGAAGGCTCGACGACCGGGCGACAATGACCCGAAGGCCGTTGGGCAGGGTGGTTTCCGCGGGTGTCGGCAGCACCGGCTGGACCGGCTCGCCCACAGGCGGCGGTTTCACCCGGTCGGCCTCAGGCGCCAGGGTGACGACGGGTCCGTCATAGGTCGCGACCTGCTTCGGCGGCGTGGGCTCAGGCGGCCGGGCCTCGCCTTTGGGCCGCTCGCTTTCCGGCCGGTAGCGGATGGTCATCCGGCGGTCTTCAGCCAGATAGGTCCGCGCAACGCGCTGCACATCCTGTGCGGTGACGGCCTGCAAGGCCGCGAGCTCGGTGTTGACCGCGGCGGCGTCCCCCTCGACACGCAAGGCATAGCCGATGGCGTTCGCGCGACCCTCGATCGTCTCGCGCCCGGCGAGGGCGGCGGCCAGGAGCTCGTTCTTGGCCTCGCTAAGCTCTGCGGCCGTAGGCGGCGCGTCGCGAAGCCGCTTGACCTGGGCCAGCAAGGCGGCCTCGCCGTCGCCGATCGTCTTGCCGCTGGCGAGGATGGCGCCGACCATGAACAGCCCCGGGTCGCGAGGCAGGTCGGCGTTGGAGAACGCCTCCACCGCGACCTTCTGTTCGTAAACAAGAGCGTTGTAGAGCCGCGAAGACTTGCCGCCGGACAGGATGGCGTCCAGCACCTTCAGGGCCGGAGCGTCCGGGTGCGAGGCCGCCGCGCCCTGCCAGGTGATGACCAGCGCGGGCAGCGGAACGTTGGGACCATAGCCGTTGAAGACGCCGGGGGCGGTGCGCGGCGGCTCCGTCAGATTGATCCTGGGCATCGCAAAAGGCGGATTGGTCAACGGGCCCATGTGCCGGTCGACCCAGGCATCGAGCTGGGCGGGATCGAAGTTGCCCGCGATGATCAGGGCGGCATTGTCAGGCCGGTACCAGGCGCGATGGAAGGCGCGCACATCGTCAAGCGTCGCGGCGTCAAGCTCCGCGATCGAGCCGATGCCGGGCCGCTTGTAAGGATGCAGGGCATAGCTGGCCTGGGGCACGTAGAGACCGAAGAGACGGCCGTAGGGCGAGGCCAGATAGTTCTGGCGAAGTTCCTCCTTCACCACCTCACGCTCGGACTTGAAGCTGGCCTCGTCGACCACGAGGTTGCTCATCCGCTCGGCCTCGGCCCAGATCAGGCGCTCCAGATGATTGGCCGGCACGACCTGGTAGTAGGTGGTGTAGTCGTCGGCGGTGCCCGCGTTGTTGAACCCGCCCACGTCCTCGGTCATGCGATCAAACTGTTCGGTCGGCAGGTTGCGGGTGGCCTTGAACATCAGGTGTTCGAACAGGTGCGCAAAGCCCGAGCGGCCTTGCGGGTCGTCCTTGGACCCGACGCCGTACCAGACCTGGACCGTCACATTCGGCGTGGAGGGATCGCGGGAGGCATAGACCTTCAGGCCGTTGGCCAAGGTTCGCGACGTGAAGGTGATCGGGGGGACCTCAGCCGCGGCGGCGAGGACCGGGACGCAGGTCGCGACGACGAGGCTCAGAGTGACGGCGCGGAGGAACGCGAACATGAAGTGTCCCGGTTGAGTGGCAGGTTGGGGACGTCCTACCACCCAACCGGGACGGGGTAAGCTGACGAGGTTGTCATCC
>JANPKX010000233.1:0-2174 GCA_031426235.1 Alphaproteobacteria bacterium
GCGTGCGGGCGATTCTGCTCGGTCAGGATGGGCAGGACGAGGGCCGTGGACGAATGGGCCTGGGCGGCCCCCAAGGCCGCCGCCGCCGC
Organism: Alphaproteobacteria bacterium; assembly: GCA_031426235.1. Lineage (GTDB taxonomy): Bacteria > Pseudomonadota > Alphaproteobacteria > Caulobacterales > Caulobacteraceae > Phenylobacterium. Next base: position 90 of record JANPKX010000233.1, read on the forward strand.
CGGCGGCTGGCCGATCATCAGCGCCACGCCCGCGGTAACGGCGAGGCACAGGGTGACCTGCAAGGCGCCCAGGCCGAACACGTAGCGGCGCAGGCTCCGCAACCGCTCCCATGAGAGTTCGAGACCGATTGTGAACAAGAGGAAGACGACGCCGAACTCCGCGAGCTGGGCCAGCTCTGCGGGATTGTCGATCGTCAGCGCGCCCAGCCAGTCGACGTCATGCGCCAGCCGCCCCAGGCCATAGGGTCCCAACAGCACGCCAGCGCCGAGAAAGCCCAGGATCGGGCTGATCTTCCATTGGCGGAACAGCGGCACCACGACGCCGGCGGTCGCGAGGAACAGGACCACGTCCTTATAGGCGCCAGGCGCGACGTGGCCTTCCATCCGGTCTCCGATGTTCGCGGTGCAGGGCAGTATGGCCGAAGCTGGCCGCTTGCGGAAATGGCGTGTGCGGCTGGGAGCTCGCCCGCGGGGGGGAAAGCAGCGTTTGAACCGACGAGCGCAAGGCGATAAGGCGCAGCCATCATGCTGAATCGTCTTCTCCTCGTCGCCGCCGCATCAGCCGTAACCTCGTCCGCCTACGCCGCGCCCACCGTCCAGGGGGCCTGGAGCCGGCCCGCGGCCAAAGGGGGGGTGGGTGTCGGCTTCATGACCATGGCTAACGCCTCGGGAAAACCTGACAGCCTCGTGGCGGTCGAAAGCCCCGCCGCGCGGGAGGTGCAGATCCACCAGTCCAGCGTCAGCGGGGGGATGGCCTCAATGCGCCCTGTCACCGCCGTGCCGATAGCGGTCGGCGCCAAGGTGGTCTTCGCGCCGGGCGGTTACCACCTGATGTTCCTGGGTCTGAAGCGTCCGCTGAGCGTCGGCGACACCTTGGCCGGAACCTTGGTGTTCGCCAGCGGCGCCCGGGTGAAGGCCGCGTTCGCCGTCGGCCTGAGCGCACCGGCCGACCCACACGCCCACCACGGTGCGCACTGAGCCGCCATCACCTGACAGAATTGTAACGCGCAAAGGTGCGGCTCCGGCGTCAATGCTGCTCAAACACCGACTGCATAAGGTCAACCGCCCATGAAGCGTGTCTGCCTCGCCGCCTGCGTCGCCGCCCTGCTCATCACGTCTCCTGCCCACGCTGCGGATAGGGATCCGACCCTGGCGCCGCGGATGGGCGCGTGGGGCTTCGATCTCGCCGGCCGCGACACCAGCATCCGTCCGGGCCAGAGCTTCTTCGGCTATGCGAACGGCGGCTACATGGCCGGTCTGGAGATCCCGGCGGATCGTTCCAGCTTCGGCGCCTTCGATGCGCTGGACGACGTGTCGCGGCTCCGCATGCGGGCGGTCATCGAGGCTGCTGCCAGAGACAAGGCCACGTCTGGACCTAGCGCCCAGGTCGGCGCGCTCTATCGCAGCTTCCTCGACGAGGCGCGTGTGGAAGCGCTGGGCGCGGCTCCCCTCGCCCTCGATCTGGAACGCGTGCGAAAGGCGCGTAGCCACGCCCAGGTCGCACGCTTGATGGGCGCCACCGCCCGGGGCTTCGGCCAGAGCGTTTTCAATCCCCAGGTCTACGACGACGCCAAGGACCCGCTGCGCTACGCGGTCTATCTCTCGCAAGGCGGCCTGACCCTGCCCGACCGCGACTACTATCTGGAGGCCCGGTTCGAGCCCCAGCGGAAGGCCTACGAGGCCTATGTGGCGCGGATGCTGACGCTGGCGGGCTGGCCTGAGCCCGCCGCCCGCGCCAAGGCGATCCTGGCGTTAGAGACCGAGGTTGCGAAGGTTTCCTGGACGCTGGCTGAGCGTCGCGACAAGGACAAGACCTACAACGCCTACACGCTCGACCAGCTCGTCGCCGAAGCGCCCGGCTTCGACTGGCGCGCCATGCTGGACGGGGCGGGGTTGGCATCCGCCAGGCGGGTCGTGGTCGCGGAAAACACCGCCTTCCCGAAGATCGCCGCCATATACGGCCGCGCCGACCTTGCGACCCTGAAGGCCTGGCTGGCCTTCACCACGATCGATCAGGCGGCGCCTTATCTGCCCAAGGCTTTCGTCGACGCCCGGTTCGACTTCCGCGGCCGGACGCTCTCGGGG
>JANPKX010000234.1:0-2685 GCA_031426235.1 Alphaproteobacteria bacterium
GACTGGAACTTGACCACGTCGCCGAGGAACTGGGCGAAGGCCTGGATCAGCACCAGAACGCCAAGCTCGCGCACGCCCAGCGCACGCGCTGCGATTGCCATGTAGACGAGGCTGAGGACGGCATTCACCGTTCGCCCGCCCAGCAGCATCCCCGCGTTGGTCAGGACGCGCCGCAGGATTGGCCGAACGCCGGCGATCTCTTCCGCCCGGGATGCGCTCATGCGCCCGCGTGACTCCCCAAATCATGTCGCCCGAACGTCGGGGCCTTCCAGTAGCGCCTGCGACGATCCCACGCCAGTTGCCGCGCGCCTCCGCCAAAGGTCCGTACACGTAAGACTCGGCATGGGCCGCCCGGCGCGCCATGCTGCGCCGGCTGCATCGTAAGGAGGGCGCCATGTTCCGATCGTTCGCCGCCAGGGCTGCGCTGGCCATCGGCGTCATGGCGATGGCGCCGGCCGCGCCGGCCCAGGCCGAGATCCGGGCGTTGCTGGTCGCGGTTTCGCAGTACGCGGAGCCGATCCCGTCGCTCGAGGGCCCCCCGAACGACGCGGCGGCCCTGCGGCGTGTGCTGGAGGCCCAAGGCGCGCGTGACATCACCGCGCTCAAGGACGGCCAGGCGACACGGGCCAATGTGCGGTCCGCCCTGCAGGCGATCGGCGCGCGCGCCAAGCCTGGCGACTGGGTGATCTTTTTCTACGCCGGCCATGGCGCCCAGGCGAAGGCGCGCGATGCGACCGAGGCCGATGGCATGGACGAGTTCATGGCGCTTGGCGGCTTCAACGCGGCGCGGCCCGATCCCGAACAGTTCATTCTCGACAACGATCTGCGCGGCTGGCTGATGAACTTCTTCCCGTCCAGCGTGAATGTCCTGCAGATCGCCGACGCCTGCCATTCGGGTACGCTCAACCGGGCGATCACGGCGCCCAGCCGGTTCAAGGCGCGCAATGCCCTGTCCAATCCCATGGCCCTGACGCTGCCGGTCGGCCCCAGGGACCCGGCCGCGATCGCACCTTCGAATGAGGACCCGCCCAACCTCGTCTATGTCGGCGCGGCGCAGGACGACCAGTTCGCGTTGGAGGGGCCGCTGCCGCTGGGTGATTCGCCCTCGCGCGGCCTGCTGACCTATGCGCTGGAAGGCGCCCTGCAGGACCGCCGGGCCAACGGTCGCCTGGCCGCGGACACCGACGATGACGGAAAGCTCTCCCTGGCCGAACTGGCGTCCAGCCTGGAAACGCGGACGCGCGAGCTCTCGTCGACCCGCCAGTGGTCCAGCGCCGCCGTGCCGGCGCGAAACGAGCGGAGCGTGATCTTCCAGCCCCTGAAGCCGCCCCCGCCGGACGAGCGCCCTGTGGAGGTTCGGGCCGCCGACGATCAGGCCGCCGACATCCTGGCCGGCCGCGGCCCCTGGGCGTCCATCCCCCGCGGCGCGCCGGACCTCACATGGTCGGCCAAGGAGGGCTGGGTGACCGACAGCCGCGGCGATCGGATCGCCGAGAAGCTGACCAGCGCCGAGCAACTCACCGGCGTGATCAACAAGCGCAAGGCGGTCGGCGAACTGGCCGCCCTGGCCAATGAGCGGGTGCTGCGGGTGATGATCGGGCCGCGCAAACCCGGCGAGCTCTACCGGAACGGAGAGGCGGTCGACCTGGCCGTGACCCACAAGGGCGAGGCCGCCTGGCTGACCGCCTTCAACCTGGCCGGCGACGGTACGGTGCAGCGGCTCTACCCGCTCGAGGGCGATGGAGACGGGCGGCTCGAGGCCGGACAGGCGCGCGTCGTGATGGCCCGCACCCGCGCCTCGGCGCCGTTTGGGGTGGACAATGTGGTGGCCATCACCACGCCGACCGAGCCCACGCGGCTCCGCCAGGCGCTGGCCCGGATGGACGGCAAGCGCGACGCGATCGCCGCCGCCGCCGTGGTGCGCGAGCACCTGGACGAGGGCCGCGGCCGGGCCGCCTTGTCGCTTGGCGAACTCTACACCGGCCCCTGACGTCAACCTGTCGGTTTCGACAGGTGTCGCGCGGCCCCGCAGCGGCTCAAAACTGCGCATCGCTCGGCATCAGAGGTTCTCACGAATCCCTGGCACCGGCGCGGCAGGTCCGCCCGCCACGCCGCCTGTCGGGCGCTGCCTTCGCAACGGTCCGTCGAGGATCGCCGCGTGGGGGTCGCGGCGGTCCTGACCGTGTCAAAGGGCCGTCGCGGCCGTCACTGGCCACGACATTCGTTATGCGCCTTGCCAAAGGCGCGCATTTGCGTATTTTCCGCGCCCTCGCCGTGGACCCTCGCAGGAGGTATCCGGAGCGCGCGGGTGCTTAGCTCAGTTGGTAGAGCAGCTGACTCTTAATCAGCGGGTCGAGGGTTCGAATCCCCCAGCACCCACCATTTTCCCTCGGGAAAACAGTGGATTATAAGATCTCCGATCAAGGCCGAGTGTCTTGAGATTTTGGTGTCCGCGCGAAGTCCGAATTGGTCCGTTTGTCCGCGTGCCCTCGGGTCAGCGCTCCAAGGTGTTGACCGAATATTTTGCCTGCCCGAATGGGAGGGCCGTCCCGAACAATTTTACCCGCTCTCACGTGCGGCCGAACGCCCGCTCGTGACCCATCTCTCCCCTTGGGAGTGTCCGCTTCCCGGAACGTCTGCCAACGTCTGAAAGCCGGACGAAATGGCGTACCATTTGGCGGACGA
>JANPKX010000235.1:0-2014 GCA_031426235.1 Alphaproteobacteria bacterium
CACGTCCGCGCCGACGTCCAGCGGTGGGCGAAGATGGGCTACGAGGCGATCGCGCCGGCCCTCTACGACCGCCGCGAGCGCGACTTCACCGCTGAACACGATCCCGCCGGTCTGCAGGCCGGAATCGCGCACGCCCGCGCCACGCCTCTGGAGCAGGCGCTGGGCGATATCGGGGCGTGCCGCGATTTCCTGGCCAAGCATGGCGGCAAGGTCTGCGTCGTCGGCTACTGCTACGGCGGATCGTTGGCCTGGCTGTCCTCGGCTAAGGTCGAGGGCATCGCGGCCGCCTCCAGCTACTACGGCAGCCTGGTCCAGGCGAACGCAGCGCTGGCTCCCCTTTGTCCGGTAATCATCCACCTGGGCCGCACCGACCCTGGCATCCCGGCTGACGAGGTCGCCGCCGAGATCGGGCGGCATCAGGGCGAGAAGGTTCCTGTCTACATCTACGAAGGCGCCGGCCACGGGTTCAACAACGAGAGCCCGGAACGCTACAACGCCGAGGCTGCCGACCTTGCCCGCCATCGCACGCTCGAGCTGTTCGACGGGGTCTGAGTTGGGCGAAATCGTTCCGCTGCGGAGCGCCGTCGACGGCTTCGTCTTTGACGCCTATCACGCGCCCGTCAGCGACGCGCGGCGGGGCGGCCTGGTGATCTGCCATGCGATCTGGGGCGTCACCCCGCACCTCCGCGGCTTGGCCGACGGCTACGCCGAGCAGGGCTACGAGGTGCTGGTTCCCAGCCTGTTCGACCGCCTGCAGCCGGGGTTCGCCCAGCAGGATACCGATGCGGCCGCGTTCGAACGCCAGAACGGCTTCGGCGCGGCGACGGGCTGGGGCCGGGAGGTTTTGGATCTGGTCCAGGCCGCGATCGACGCCTTGTCGCCGCCGGTCTTCGCCATGGGGTTCTGTTTCGGGGGCACGGTTGCCTGGCTGGCCGCCGGGCGCTGCGAAGGGCTAACCGCCGTCTCGTCCTTCTATGGCGGCGCGATCATCCACAATCTGGTGATCGCCCCGCGCGTGCCGATCAACCTGCACCTGGGCAAGCACGATGAGCTGATCCCGCCGGACGAGGTGGAGGCCATCCGGGATGCCTATCCCGACCTGCCTGTTTACCTCTATGACGCCGGGCACGCCTTCGTTGCGCCCAATGGCTTCCACGATGACAGCGCTCGGTTGTCGCGCCTGCGCACCCTGGCCCTGTTCGCCCGCCACGGTCAGGGACGCGGCGGCGAGGCGGCGTAGCTACCGCGCCTCGATGATCTTGCGAACTTCGGGGTCGCGTTCCAGCGTCCTGGCCAGCAAGGCCTGGGCTGCCAGGATGCCGATGCCGGCGGCGTAGGCGCTGAAGACGCCGGCCGGGTCGGGGCCTCCCGGCGCGGCGTTGGCGATCTGCCAATACATGAACGCGGCCGCGCCCCCCAGCAACACGACGCCGCTCAAAACCGAGAACAGCGTCTGGCCGAACCCGGCCTGGAAGCTCATCCAGACGTATCGGCCCAGCCGCCGCCCCAGCCAGCTCCAAGCCAGCGGCGCAGCGAGCGACACGATCAGATAGGCCGCGGGATAGGCGAGCGTGCGAAGAGCGATGACATCGCGGTCCATCGGCAGCCGGGCGAAGGCGTGGACGACCGCGCCGGCGTAGATCAACGACGCCATAGCAACGGTAAGGTCCTGCATGCGCTTGAAGCGGCGCCAGGCGGGGGAATAGGCCATGATCCCGATATAGCGGCGCCGACGCCGCGGGACGAAGCCGAAACCGATGCGTCGCGCTATGGTCGCGGAATGCGGTTGAGTCGTCTCTTCATCGCCCTGGCCACCGCCCATACGGCCGGAGCCGCTCACGCCGGCGAGCTCGCCTGCCGCTTCGAAGCCGGCGCTGTGATCGTCGCGGCCGAGATGGCGGGCATCGCAGGCGACTTCGTTCTGGATACCGGGGCGGCGCAGAGCGCACTGCACGAGACCAAGGCGCAGACCGAAGGGATCGCCGACACCGACCTCACGGGCGACATCCGCCTG
>JANPKX010000236.1:0-3401 GCA_031426235.1 Alphaproteobacteria bacterium
GCCCTGGCCGATCGCAGCTGCGGTGGTCGGCATCACCCGGGCGACCGCCCGCCCGCCAAAGGCCTGGGAGATGTCCTGGGACTTCACCCCGGCCGCGATCGAGACGATCACCGCGCCCGACCCGAGCCAGGCCGCGGTCTCGGCCGCCGCCTCGCGCCAGAGCTGGGGCTTGACCGCCAGCACGACCGTCGCGGCCCGCGCCAGCGCGGCATCGGGCGGGTTGAGCACAGCACCGGCCGCCGCCGCCGCCTGGGCCGCAGGGCCCGGCTGAGGATCGCGGATCATCAGGTCGCCGGCCGCAAACGCGCCGCCGCGCAGCCAGCCCTCGACCATGGCGCCGCCCATGCGGCCCGCACCCAGCATGAGGATCGGCGTGATCATGCCGCGAGCTTTACCCCCGCCGTGGCAAGGCGTCATCCCGCACGGCGCCACAGAAATCAGCAGACGGACGGCGATTGTCTGGCGATAGTCTGCCGAGCCGAGAGCGCCAACCGCCACAAGGCCGCCTGGGATGGGGACTGACGCCATGACCGCCGCGATACGCACCGATCCGAAGACGGGGCTCAAGCTGTTCGACACCCGCGCCGCCAAGGCCTCGGACCGGATCGCGGGCAAGGGCTACTCCGTGATCGCCGATGCGGCCCTGACCACCCTGCCGGAACCGCCGCCGGGGGCGGTCTTCAACGCCGAGGAACAGGCCCGCTATCGCCAGTTCAAGGAAACCCGCCGCGGCGCCGCCGACTACATGGCCCTGGAGGGGGACTTCGCGAAGTACCTGACCGACGTCTATTCCGCCGCGCCCGTCCCGCGCGAGGCGCTGAACGACGACTGCGACGTCCTGGTGGTGGGCGCGGGCTTTGCCGGCCTGCTGCTGTGGCACAAGCTCAAGGCCGCGGGGTTCGAGGAAGTCCGGTTCTGCGAGAAGGGCGGCGACGTCGGCGGCACCTGGTACTGGAACCGCTATCCGGGCATCGCCTGCGACGTTGAGGCCTACAGCTACCTGCCGCTGCTGGAGGAGACCGGCTACGTGCCGTCCATGAAGTTCGCCTCGGGCTTCGAGATCCTGGAATACTGCCAGCGGATGGCGACGAAGTTCGGCTTCTACGACCACTGCCTGTTCCACACGACGGTGGAGGGGACGGCGTGGGACCCGGCTGCCGGCCGCTGGACCGTCACCACCGACCGCGGGGACGCCATGCGGGCGCGGGTGGTGATCCTCGCCAATGGCATCCTGACCACGCCCAAGCTGGCGCGGATCGAGGGCATGGAGCGCTTCAAAGGGGCCGCCTTCCACACCTCGCGGTGGGACTACGACGTCGATCTGGCCGGCAAGCGGGTGGGGATCATCGGCACCGGGGCGACCGCCGTGCAGGCCGTGCCGGAACTGGCCAAGGTCGCCGGCGAACTCTACGTCTTCCAGCGTACGCCTTCGTCCATCGACGTGCGCGACCAGCGCGCGACCACGGAAGAGGAGCGGCAGGCCTGGGCGCAGGAGCCCGGCTGGGCGCGGGCGCGCCGCGCGCGCTTCGCCAAGATTTCGGCGGGCCGCACAGCGCTGAAGGCCAACGACGACTACATGGCCGGCAAGGTCCCAGACTTCAAAGTGCGGCGCGAGTACGAGCGCGACCTGACCATGGACGAGTGGCTGGAAAAGCAGCTCAATTCCAACTTCCGGATCATGGAGCAGATCCGGGCCCGCGTGGACGCCATCGTCAAGGATCCCAAGACCGCCGAGGCGCTGAAGCCCTACTACCCGTACGGCTGCAAGCGGCCGACCTTCCATGACGAGTACCTTCCGGCCTTCAACCTGCCGCACGTCCACCTGGTCGACACCGCGCCGCTGGGCGTCAGCCGGATCAACGAGCGGGGCGTGGTCCACGACGGGGTCGAATACCCGCTGGACGTGCTGATCTACGCCACCGGGTTCCAGTGGATGGCCACCTCGACCTTCAACATGATCACTGGCGAAGGCGGGCGGACCCTGCGCGACGTCTGGGCCACTGAGGGCACGCGCACCTTCCTGGGCCTGCACAGCCGCGGCTTCCCCAACCTCTTCATCGTGGCCGGGCCGCAGGGCGGCGGGGGCAGCTTCAACTTCACCGACGCCATCGACGCGCATGGCGAATATGTCGTGTGGCTGCTGAAGACGATGCGCGAGCGCGGCGCCGCCACCGTGGACGTCACCGAGGACGCGGCCGACGCCTATGCCGCCCACTGCCGCGAGGCCGACATCGCCACCGCCCCGCTACGGGACTGCATCTCGTACTACAACGGCCACGGCGAGGCCGAGCCGGGCAGCCTCGCCTATTACGGCGGCAACCGCTGGCACAAGTTTCGCGCCGAAGCCCAGGGGAGCCTGGAGCCCTATGTGTTCCGATGACCATCGTCACGATCCGCAACAGCGCCGGCATGACGCTGACCCTCACCACCATCGGCGCCTCCGTGATGCGCCTGCAAGCCCCCGGCGGCGCGGAGGGGGCGCGCGACGTGGTGCTGGGGCTGGCGGACGAGGCGGCCTATCGCGACAACCCGCCCTACCTGGGTTGCCTGGTCGGGCGGGTGGCGGGGCGCATCTGGCCGACGCGGGTGCGGATCGACGGCGCCGAGCACGTGCTTCAGGTTAATGAGGGCGCGGAGGTGCACCTGCACGGGGGCCGCGAGGGCTGGCACGTCCGTGACTGGACGGTGGTGAACCAATCGGCCGACGAAGTGACGCTGGGGTACGTCAGCCCGGACGGCGAAGGCGGCTATCCGGGCACGGTCCGCGCCGAGGTTCGCTACGCCCTGACGCCCGACAACGCCTGGACTGTCGAGGTCTCGGCGACCACGGACGCCCTGACCCCGGTCAGCCTGACCCAGCACGCCTATTTCAACCTCGGCGGCGATGGCGGCGGAACCGTTGAGGCCCATACCCTGCGGATCTTGGCGCGGGAGACCTTCAACCTGGCGCCCAACGCAGCTGCGGACGGAACGCTGGCGCTGATCGCAGGAACGGCGCTGGACTTCACCCATCCGGCCGAACTGGGGCCGCGCATCCAGGCCCTGGGAGGCCTCGACCATTGCTTCCGGCTCGACGGGGCGCCGGGGACCTATCGGTTGGCTGCGGAGTTGCGCTGCCCCGGCGCGCCGTTCGGCCTGGACGTTCTCACCGACCAGCCGGCCCTGCAGGCCTATTCCGGCAACTATCTCGACGGGTCGATCCTGGGGCGCGCGGGGCCGCTCAGGCAACACGCCGGGGTCTGCCTGGAAGCCCAGGAGCCACCCAACGCGGTCTGCCATCCGGCGCTCGGCCCGGTTCTGCTGGCCCCGGGCGAGCGCTACGCCCGGCGGACGACGTACCGGCTGGTCACCGCCTGGGCTGATCGCAGCCTTTCGTGGAGCCCCCCTCCGGCGCTTCGCGC
>JANPKX010000237.1:0-6966 GCA_031426235.1 Alphaproteobacteria bacterium
GCGGCGGCGGCATCGTGCGCCGCTTCGCTCTCCTCCAGCGCGGACCGCACAATGCGAAGCAGCCGCGCGCTGTCGGCCGGCTTCTCGAGGACTTCACTGGCCCCGGCCTTCAGGGCGTCGATCGCCGTGCCGACATCGGCCCGCGGGCTGAGCACGATCACCGGGAGCAGTGAGCCGGCGGTTTTCAGGCTGGCGATCAGGTCCAGACCTTCGCGGGTGTCGTGGCTGAGGTCGATCACCAGGCAGCCGCGCGCGTTGGGCGGCATGTCCTGCGCGAGCGCGCCTGGCGCGGCGAAAGCCCCGACATCAAGGCCCTCTGAACGAAGCAGACTCACCCACGAGGCTCTCGCCGCCTCGTCATAATCGATCACGAATACCGTGCGATCGGCTGTCGACGTCACTCTGGCCACCCACTCGCGCCCTGGTTCAGGATCCAGGCTACTGAACGCAGCACACCATACCACTGGAAATAGAATGCACTAGACTCGTGGTTGTGGTGAAGCTTCAGGCGTCGGCAGGGTCAGACCGGGGGTGTCGGGGTCCCGCGCGTCGCCGCCGTTCAGGGCTTTCTGCATCCACACGATGTCCACCCAGCGGCCGTGCTTGTGGCCCAGCGCGCGGCCGACGCCCTGGTGGGTGAAGCCCAGGGCGGCGTGCAGACCGATCGAGGCGGCGTTGCCGCTGTCACCGATGACGGCCACCACCTGACGCAGGCCCATGACGTCGCAGGCGTCCAGAACCGCCGACAGGGCGGCCCGGCCGACCCCGCGACCAATCGCCTCGGGCGCCACATAGACACTGTCCTCGACGGTGAAGCGATAGCCCGGCCGCGGGCGGAACGGGCCCGCGTAGGCATAGCCCAGCACCTGCCCCGCCGCTTCGGCCACGATGTAGGGCAGGCCGTGCGCCTGAACGGCCCGGCGCCGCTCGTCCATCTGGAGGGCGTCGGGCGGGGTGGTCTCAAAGGTGCCGAGACCATGGCGGACATGGTGGCCATAGATGGCGGCCAGAGCCTGGGCGTCGGCTTCGGTGGCGGCCCGGACGATCATTTGCCCTCCAGGGCCCAGACGGCGAACGCGTAGTCCAGAGCGATCTCCTTCAGGAAGTCAAACCGGCCGGAGGCGCCGCCGTGGCCGGCCTCCATGTTGATCTTCAGCAGGATCGGCGCCTCGCCCGTGGTGTGCGCGCGCAACCGCGCGACCCACTTGGCGGGCTCCCAGTAGGTGACACGGGGGTCCGAGAGCCCCCCGGTGGCCAGGATCGGGGGATAGGCCTGGGCGCTCACCCGGTCATAGGGGCTGTAGCTCTCGATCAGGTCATAGGCGGCCGGGTCCTCAATCGGGTTGCCCCACTCGGGCCACTCCGGCGGCGTCAGCGGCAGGGTGGTGTCGCTCATGGTGTTGAGCACGTCGACGAATGGCACCGCGGCGATGATCGCGCCCCACAGGTCGGGCCGCAGATTGGCGACCGCCCCTATCAGCATGCCGCCGGCCGAGCCGCCATAGGCTGCGATCCGGCCCTTGGCCGCGTAGCCCTCGGCTGCCAGGTGCTCGCCGCACGCGATGAAGTCGGTGAAGGTGTTGGGTTTCTTGTCCTTGCGCCCGTCCAGGAACCAGCCCCAGCCCTTGTCCGAGCCGCCGCGGATGTGGGCCGTGGCCCAGATCCATCCCCGGTCCACAAGGCTCAGGTTGCGGATGGAGAAGCTGGCCTCCATCGCGTGGCCATAGCTGCCATACCCGTAGAGCAGCAGCGGCGCCGAGCCGTCGACCGGCGTGTCCCTCAGCATCAGCAGGGTGATTGGGACCCGCTCGCCGTCCGGCGCGGTCGCCTGCAGCCGCCGGGCGACATAGCGCGCCGGGTCGTGGCCGGAGGGGATCTCCTGGGTCTTGCGCAGCGTCCGCGCGCGGCTCGCCATGTCGTAGTCGAAGGTCTGCCGCGGCGTGGTCGGAGATTGGTAGACAAAGCGGGTCAACGTGGTCTGGTACTCGTGCCCGCCCTCCAGGTTCAGCGCATAGGCCTCCTCGTCGAAGGCAATGGTGTGCTCCGCGCCATCCCGCGCCATGACCACCAGCTGATCGAGAGCGTCCACCCGTTCGGCGCGGACCAGGTGGCCGGCGAAGGCGGCGAAGCCGGTGAGGTAGTGGCCCGGCCGGTGGGCGATCCAGTCGCGCCACGTCGCCCGCGCGGGGACCGCCGCCTCGGACACGCTGAGCTTGAAGTCGACCGCGCCGTCGGCATTGGTGCGGATCACCCAGCGGTCGGTCCAGTGGTCCAGGCTGTATTTCACCCCCACTTCGCGCCGCGCGGCGACCACCGGCGAGGTGGTCGGGTCGGACGCGGGGATCAGCCATATTTCGGTGGTCTCCTGGTTGCCCACGTGGATCAGGATGTGGCTGTCGTCAGACGCCGCGCCGACCCCCAGGAACATGCCCTCGTCCGCCTCCTCATAGACCAGCGTGTCGACCCCGCCCCGCGCGGGACGCCGGAAGACCTTCGAGGGCCGCGCGTTCTCGTCGCGGAAGATCCAGAACAGCCACTGGCTGTCGGGTGAGAAGGCGAAGTCGCCATAGGCGTTCTCGACCGGCGCGCCGACCTCGGCGCCGCTCGCCAGGTCCTTGACCCGGATGGTGAAGTATTCGCTGCCCTGCTCATCCGCCGCCCAGGCGAACAGGGCGTGGTCGGGACTGTGGCTGGCGGCGCCGACCTGGAAATAGGCCTTCCCCTTGGCCAGGGCGTCTTCGTCCAGCAGCACCTCCTCGGGGCCGCCGCCGCGGGGCGTGCGGGCATGGACAGGGTGCTCCGCCCCCACCGCATATCGGCTGTAGTAGCTAAACGCGCCGTCCGGCGCCGGCACGGAGCTGTCGTCCTCCTTGATCCGCCCCTTCATCTCGGCGAACAGGGCCTGCTGCAGAGCCTCGGTGTCGGCCAGCACGGCGCGGGTGTAGGCGTTCTCCGCGTCCAGGTGCGCGCGGATGTCGGCCCGCAGCGCCTTCGGATCACGCAGCACCTGCTGCCAGTTGTCGTCCTTCATCCAGGCGTAGTCGTCGGTGCGGGTGCGCCCAAGCTGGGTGAGGCGGTGGGGGCGCTTCGGCGCGGTCGGCGGCGTGGCTGTCATGACCGCTTGATGCGACGTGAGCGCGCCGGGCTCAAGCCTTCACTGGCATTGAAAGCGTGTCCATGATTCACTGTTTGTGCATCGCACTCGGACAAGCTCAAAGTCCGGTACGGTTCAAGGGGCGCGCGTAGGAACCATGGCTATCGATCTCGCGCTGGAACTGATCCAGGCGACCGTCCAGCTGGAGCAGCCGCTGGGCGATGGCACGCGCACCGTGGGGACCGGCTTCCTGATCTCGTCCCCCGGGCCGGACGGGCGGCCGCGGACGGTGCTGATCACCGCCAACCACGTCTTCCAGCGTATGCCGGGCCAGAATGCGAAGGTTGGCTACCGGATCGCCAATGCCGACGGCACGTGGCGCTACTCGCCGCAACCGCTCAAGATCCGCGACGACGGCGGGCGCGAACTGTGGACCCACCATCCCACGCGCGACATCGCCGCCATCTCCATCAAGGCGCCCCGGGAATTCGCCCAGGCCGCCCTGCCGATGAGCTACTTGGCGAGCGACGAGACGTTCACGACCTATCAGGTCAATGCCGGCGACGAGATGATGGCCCTGGGCTTCCCCCGCGGGCTGTCGGCCAATGCCGCGGGCTTTCCGATCCTGAGGTCGGGGCGGGTCGCCTCCTACCCGCTGGGGCCGGCCACCGTATTCCCGACCTTCCTCCTCGACTTCTCGGTCTTCCCCGGCAACTCGGGCGGTCCGGTGTTCATGGCGCGTCCGGCGCCGCGCACCCCCGGCGTCGCTCCGGCCGAGAGCGGCGAGACGGGCGAGAGCCAGTCGCGCGACGTCGGCTTCATCGCCGGCCTTCTGACCCAGCAGGTCGAGTTGAACAATGAACGGCTCGAGATCGGCATCGTGACTCACGCCCGTTATGTGCGCGAGACCATCGCTCTGCTGACCGACCCGCTGGCCGCGGCGACCGCGGCGACCGCCGCCGGCGCCACCGCGCCGGCCACGCCCGGCGGCGGGGCCGACCGCACCGCCGCCGCCGACGAGGCGGCGGCGCGGAACTGACGGCCCCAGGGCTCTAGCTGCCGTAGACGACCGATGTCGTCTCGGCGATGCAGGCGGGCTTCGCCTCGCCCTCGATCTCGATGGTGCATTCGTTCTTCAGCTGCATGCCGCCCGCCTTGGGCTCGGCGCCGATCAGCTTCTGGCGCATGCGCACGCGCTTGCCGACGCGCACCATGTTGATGAAGCGCACCTTGTCCGAGCCATAGTTGATGCCCCGCGTCACGCCCTTCACCGGCAGCATGCCGGCGCCCAGGAACGGGATCAGCGAAAGCGTCAGGTAGCCGTGGGCGATCGGCCCGCCGATCTCCTTCGTGGCGCGCTCGACGTCGACGTGGATCCACTGATGGTCGCCGGTCGCCTCGGCGAACTTGTTGACCCGGTCCTGGTCGATCAGCACCCAGTCCGAAACGCCCACCTCCTGGCCGACCATTCCGGGCAGATCTTTGATCTCGACGGGGTTCATGTGTTGCGTCCTCAGTGATTGTGAGCTTGCCGTCTAGCATCTGGCGGGCCGAGGGCAAGTCCGCCGAGCTGTTGCGGATACGTACGCAATCGCGTACTTTACCCGTATGCGCAGCACCTCCTACAGCGACCTCCGCAAAAACCTGGCGGCCACGATCGACCGGGTGAACGATGACCATGAGCCGGTGATCATCACCCGCGACAAGGGCAAGCCGTTCGCGGTCCTGATGTCGCTCGAGGACTTCGCCGCCTTCGAGGAGACCCGCTACCTGCTCCGTAGCCCGCTCAACGCCGAGCGCCTGCTGGCCTCCGTCGAGGAGCTGGACAGCGGCGGCGGCGCGCCGCGCACGTTGCGCGAGTGACCCTGATCTTCAGCGCCCAGGCGTGGGAAGACTATCTGCACTGGCAAGCCGCCGATCCCAAGATGCTGGCCCGCGTCAACACCCTGATCAAAGAATGTCTGAGGACCCCCTTCGTCGGGATCGGCAAGCCCGAACCTTTGCGGGGCGCGCTGTCCGGGTGGTGGTCGCGGCGGATCGACCAGGAACACCGTCTGGTCTACCGCCCCTCAGAGGCCGGCCTGCAGATCGCCCAGTGCCGCTATCACTACTGAGGTCTGCGCCCAGCCTCCCAGCCGCCCGCTACACCTCGAACGCGACCCCCTGGGCCAGGGGCAGGGCGGAGCCGTAGTTCACGGTGTTGGTCGCCCGGCGCATATAGGCCTTCCAGCTGTCGGAGCCGGCCTCACGCCCGCCGCCGGTCTCCTTCTCGCCGCCGAACGCGCCGCCGATCTCCGCGCCGGACGGGCCGATGTTGACGTTGGCGATGCCGCAGTCGCTGCCGCGCGCGGACAGGAACAGCTCCGCCTCGCGGATGTCGTTGGTGAAGATCGAGGACGACAGGCCCTGGGGCACGTCGTTCTGCATCGCGATCGCGTCGGCCAACTCGCGATACCGCATCACATAGAGGATCGGGGCGAAGGTCTCGCGCCGCACGACCTCGGCCTGTCCCGGCATCTCCACGAGGGCGGGGCGGGCATAGCTCGCCGCGGCGATATCGACCGCCTCCCCGCCGTGAACCTGGCCCCCGGCGGCCTTCGCATCGGCCAGCGCGCGCTGCATCTGGTCGAAGGCGGCCCGGTCGATGAGGGGCCCCACCAGCGTCCCCACCTCGCGCGGATCGCCGACCTTCACGGAGGCATAGGCGCCCTTCAGACGGGGAAGGAAGGTCTCATACAGGCTCTCGTGGACGAACAGGCGGCGCAGGGTCGTGCAGCGCTGGCCCGCCGTGCCCATCGCGGCAAAGGCGACGCCCCGCAGCGTCAGGTCCAGGTCGGCGCTGGGCGCGACGATCGCGGCATTGTTGCCGCCCAGTTCCAGCAGGGCGCGGGCGAACCGTGCGGCCAGCCGCGGCGCGACCGCCCGGCCCATGGCGGTGGATCCGGTGGCGCTGACCAGCGGGACCCGCGGGTGCTCGACCAGCGCCTCGCCGGCCGCCCGTCCCCCAATCACCACCGACGACAGGCCCGCCGGGGCGTCCCCGAACCGCGCGCACGCACGTTCGAACAGCGCCTGCACCGCCAGGGCCGTCAGCGGCGTCTTCTCGGATGGCTTCCAGACCACCGCGTCGCCGCAGACCAGCGCCAGCGCCGCGTTCCACGACCAGACCGCCACCGGGAAGTTGAACGCCGAGATGATCCCGACCACGCCCAGCGGATGCCAGGTCTCCATCATCCTGTGGTCCGGCCGCTCGGTGGCGAGGGTCAGGCCGAACAGCTGCCGCGACAGCCCCACGGCATAGTCGCAGATGTCGATCATCTCCTGGACTTCGCCCAGGGCTTCTGAGGTGACCTTGCCCGCCTCCAGCGTCACCAGGGCGCCCAGGTCGGCCTTGGCGGCGCGCAGCTCTTCGCCCAACAGCCGCACCAGCTCGCCCCGCCGCGGCGCCGGGACATCGCGCCACGCCAGGAACGCGGCGCGCGCGGCCTCCACGGCAGCGGCGACGTCGGCGGCCGAGGCATCGCGCACTTGGGCGATGACCTCACCGGTCACGGGCGAATATACGTACCGGTCCGCACCAGCCCAGAGGGCCTGGGCCACGCCCAGCCGGTTCAGCACGGCGGCAGCTTCCGAAGCTGTGGAGGAGGTCTTCATCTGGACGGTCATGATTTACCCGGCGGCGGCGCGAAAGAGGGGCGCCTCCGGCGCATAGTAACGGCCGAAGCGGTTGGCCAGGAAGGCGGGCAGCGCGATGTCCTCCTGCCGCACGAAGCCCGCCTGCGGCAGCGACCCGTCGGCGAGCATGTCCAGCACGGCGCAAACCGCGCCTGCGGTGGTGATCTGGATGGCGCTCTTCATCTCGCCGCCGACCG
>JANPKX010000238.1:0-12387 GCA_031426235.1 Alphaproteobacteria bacterium
CGGAGCCTGGCGCGGTGCTCCCGAAACTGGCTGCCATGGGCCAGGCGCTACCGACGCTGAACGCGGCCGCACTGTGCCTAGGCCTGGGCGTCGCCGCGACGATCCTGCTGTTGCGCTGGCGACGGCCAGGTTGGCCCGGCATGCTGATCGCCATCGTTGCGGCCACCCTGGCGGCGACGTTGTTCCGTCTCCCCGTGGACACGATCGGCAGCCGGTTCGGTGGCATCCCGCACGGCTTGCCGATCCCACACCTGCCCGTGATCTCCGGCGGGCTGTTGCTGGCCGTCTTCCCGACGGCGATGGCGTTCACGCTACTGGGCGGGCTGGAAAGCTTGCTGTCGGCGAAGGTCGCAGACGGCATGACGAAGCGGGTCCACCGGTCGAACATGGAACTGGTCGCCCAGGGCATCGCGAACATGGTCTCCGCGCTGTTTGGCGGGATCAGCGTCACCGGGACCATCGCGCGCACAGCGACCAACATCCGGGCCGGCGCGCGAACGCCAGTCGCCGGGATGCTACATGCGGTCTTCCTGTTGGTGTTCATGGTGGTCGCGGCGCCGCTGGCGAGCTTCATCCCCGTGGCCGCCCTAGCCGGGCTCCTGGTTGTTGTGGCCTGGAACATGATTGAACGGCGCGAGCTTGCCAGCCTGTTGACGGAATGGCGGGCCGCAGCGGTGCTGCTGACGACCTTTGGCCTGACCCTGCTCCACGATCTGACCGTCGGCATCGCGGCCGGTTGCGGGGTGGCGGCGCTGTTCTGGGCGCTTGACAGGTTGCAACGGAAACGTGCGGCCTCTTGACCGGACCGGCGCCGTCCGCCACCGCGAACCTCACGATCAGCCGCTATTCGAGTCGCCCATGGCCCTACCGCTCGCCGGACATCACATTGCCGTCCTGATGGGCGGGCTCTCCTCGGAACGCGAGGTCAGCCTGGTTTCGGGGCGCGAGTGCGCAGATGCGCTGGAACGGCTTGGCGCGAGGGTCAGCCGTGTCGACGCCGGCCGGGACCTGGCCCAGGTGCTGGCCGCCCTGAAGCCCGACGTCTGCTTCAACGCCCTCCACGGCGAATGGGGCGAGGATGGCTGTGTTCAGGGCGTGTTGGAGACCCTGGGCCTGCCGTATACCCACTGCGGCGTGCTGGCCTCTGCGCTGGCGATGGACAAGGCCAAGGCCAAGGCCGTGCTGGCCGCGGCCGGCGTCGTTGTGCCCGGCGGCGGGCTCTATAGCCGTTTCGACGTGGCACGCGATCACGTTATGGCGCCGCCCTATGTGGTCAAACCTAACGCCGAGGGCTCGTCCGTCGGCGTCTTCCTCGTCTTCGAGGGCGCGAACGCCCCGCCCCAGGAGGTCGTCGCGCCGGGTTGGACGTTCGGAGAGGAGGTCATGGTGGAGCCCTACATCCGGGGCCTGGAGCTCGCGGTCGGGGTCATGAACGGCCAGGCGATGACCGTGACCGAGATCGTGCCCGCCACCGGCTTTTATGACTATGAAGCCAAGTACGGCGAGGGGGGGTCGCAGCACATCGTGCCGGCCAGAATTCCAGAGCAAGTCATTGAAAAAGCGAAAAGACAATCAGAGCTCGCGCACGCCGCCCTGGGCTGCCGGGGTGTGACCCGATCCGACCTGCGTTATGATGATGTTAACGACGTTTTGGTCCTACTGGAGGTCAACACCCAGCCGGGGATGACGCCCACCTCGCTCGTACCCGAGCAGGCGGCGGCGGGCGGGGTGGATTTCGACCGGCTGGTGCTTTGGATCACGGAGGATGCTTATGCCCGCAGTGGGGCGGGGGGGATCGCGCGTCGCGGCGAAACCCCGGGCGAAACCGCCCGCTAGTCCGACCCGCCGCCCGGCCGCCGCCGACGG
The DNA here is from genome assembly GCA_031426235.1 of Alphaproteobacteria bacterium. Taxonomy (GTDB): domain Bacteria; phylum Pseudomonadota; class Alphaproteobacteria; order Caulobacterales; family Caulobacteraceae; genus Phenylobacterium. Next base: position 1,867 of record JANPKX010000238.1, read on the forward strand.
CGCGCACGCGGGCCTGTCGCCCAAGCATGTTTTGATGATCGCCTCGGGCGTCCTCACGGCCGTCCTGGTCGTCACTCTGGCCACCGGTGGCCGCGCGGCCCAGATCGCCGGGACCGTGGCGGCGGGTGTGGACAACTCCCTCGCCGGGGCCGGCTTCAAGCTGACCCGCGTCCGGATTGAGGGCGCGTCCACGCTGGCGACGCCGGATATCCTGGCCGCTGCGTCCGTCCGCAAGAATCAGCCGCTGATGGGCCTGGACCTGGAGGCGTTGAAGTCGCGGATCGAGGCTGTGGGCTGGGTCAAGGAGGCCCGGGTCTCGCGAATGCTGCCCGACACCCTGATGATCTCGGTCACCGAGCGGCGCCAGCTGGCCGTATGGCAGCATGCCGGCAAGAGCGTGGTGATCGACGACGCCGGCCGTGTGATTCCCGAGGCCGACCCGGCGCGCTTCCCGACCCTGCCGCTGGTCGTGGGCGCGGGGGGCGCGGAGCACGCGGGTGAAATCCTGCCCCTGGTCGCGCAGCGGCCGCGGCTCATGGCTCGGCTCGAGGCCCTGATCCGGGTCGACGACCGCCGATGGGACCTGCGCCTCAAGGACGGTGCCCTGATCCAGCTTCCCGCCGTCGAGGTGGAGCCGGCGCTGATCCGACTGGAGCAACTGGAGCTGCGCTCCAACGTGATCGCCCTGGGATTCGAACGCATCGACCTGCGCAATCCAGACACCGTGGCCGTCCGGCCGCGGCCGGCCGTCCCACAGACCCCCACCACGCTCGTCGCCGACGGCGTATAGAAAGCTTGAGCCGCCCGATGTTGAACACCCTGTCGCGCAAGGCGTCCCGCTCTGAAGCCCGGGCGGACGAGCCCCGGCCAGTTGACGCGCGCAGGGCCGAGGTTCGCCGTGACGGGCGCGAGGGCCTCAAGGCCGCCCTGGCGCCGCCGCGGGTGATCGCCGCCGTCGATCTGGGCGCCGCCAAGGTCTCCTGCTTCATCATGAAACCCGAGGGCGTGCATCGTGGCGACCGCACCCTCACCACCTGCGGCGTCGGCTACGTCCAGTCGCGCGGCATCCGCGGCGGTTCCATCGTCAACATGGACGAGGCGTCCGCGGCGATCGCCCAGGCCGTGGAGCGGGCCGAGAACGTCGCCGGGGTCAACATCCAGGCCGTGACCATCGCCACCGCCGGCGGGGCCCTTACCTCGAGCCGCGTGCAGGGCCGCGTGTCGATCGGCGCCCGACCGATCAGCGACAACGACCTGGTTCGGGCGATCAGCAATGCGCTGGCCCAGATCAAGTTGCCCGGCCGCCGCGCCATCCACATCCTGCCGATCGGCTGGGCCGTTGACGGGCAGGGCGGCGTGCGCGATCCGCGCAACATGTACGGCAAGACGCTAGGAGTCGAACTGCTGGTCGTCTCGGTCGCGGAGACCGTCTTCAATACGCTGGGCGCCTGCGTGGAGCGCGCGCACCTGCAGCTCGACGGCGTCGTCGCCGCGCCCTTCGTCTCCGCGCTTGCCGCCCTGGAAGAAGACGAGATGGACCTGGGCTCCGTCTGCATCGACATGGGCGGCGGCTCCACGTCTGCCTCGGTGTTCCGCGGCGGCAGCCTGGTGCACGTCGAGACCGTCCCGGTCGGCGGCCAGCATGTGACCCAGGACATTGCGCGGGGTCTGTCGACCTCGATCGCCGGCGCTGAGCGGATCAAGACCCTGCACGGCTCGGCCATCGCCTCGGCCAACGAGGACCGCGAGATGATCGAGGCGCCGCCGCGTGGCGACGATCCGGGCGCAGGCCCGGTGGTGGCTCCGCGCAGCCTGCTGAAGGGCATCATCGCGCCGCGCGTCGAGGAGACTCTGGAGCTGCTGCGCGACCGGCTGAAATCCGCGGGCGCGCCGATCGAGCCGGGCGCGGGCCTGGTCCTGACCGGGGGCGCGAGCCAACTGGCAGGCGTGCGCGAAGTGGCCGTGCGGGTGTTCGACCGTCCCGTCCGCCTGGGCCGTCCGCGCCGGGTGCCGCACCTGGCTGATGCCGCGTCGGGCCCCGCCTTCACCGCCTGCGCCGGGATCCTGCATCGCTCGGCCTTCGGTCCGCGCGAGGCGGTGTCGACCAAGCAGCTTTCGTCGTCAAAGCTGCGCCGGGAGCCTCTGGATCCCCGCGCGCATCCGCTCGCCAAGGCCGCCGTCTGGCTGCGGGACAATCTGTAACGCCTGGGGCGCCATCGCTTCGACATCGCGGCTCGCCTAGTGTAAATTGGGCGGATGACCGGCGCACCGGGCGTGCGCGCCCAAGTCCACCCCTGATGCGCCGGACGGCCACTCTCCTCGCGGTCGTGGGCCTCGCGCCGTTGATCGTCTTTGCGGCGACGCTGGGCGGAGAGCAGCTACGCCGGTCCGGCGAAGAGACGGTGGCAGAGCGGCGGGTGGTGGCCCGGGAGACCAATGCGCGCATCGACGGCGTCCTGCTGACGAGCCAGAGCGCCCTGGCGGAATTGGCCGGCTCGCGCGCGCTGGCCGCCGGTGACTGGACCGAGATGGGCCGTCGCGCCCGTGAGACCGCCGAAAAGGCCGGTTGGCGAAACCTGCACGTCACCGACGTCGATAGCGGCCGGCAGGTCTGGGAGATGCGGCGCGGACGGGCGTCTGGGCCGGCGGCGCCAAGTGTGGTCGCCTACCTCGCCAATCCTGCGAACGCGAGGCCGGTGGGCGACATCGCGGGCGGGCCGCCCGACTGCCCCTGCATACCGATCCACCAGCCGGTGCACGAGAACGGGGTCCTGCGCTACATCCTGACCGCCGAGGTGGGCCACGCGCCCTTCCAGCATATGCTGGAGGCGGCGACGCAGGCGCCGGAGGTCGGCGCCATCGTGGATCGTCGCGGCCACTTCATCGCTCGGACCGTCGAGCCGGAGAAACGGCTGGGTAAGCCTGCCTCGCAGTATGTGCGCGCCGCCATCGCATCGGGGCGCAGCGGCGTCTACGAGGGGGTCACCCTGGAGGGGTTGCGGAACCGCTCCGTGTTTGAGACCTCCAGCCTCTCCGGTTTCTCGACGCATCTGGCGATGCCTGCGGCCTGGTTTGGCCTTCTGGGCGCCGGCTCGCTCGGCCTGACCCTCGGCGCGAGCCTGCTCGCGCTGGCCGTGGCGGCCGTTGGGGTCTGGCTTGCCGTTCGCGAGCAGCAGCGCTGGCGGCGGGGCGAGCAGCAGCGGCTGCAAGCGCAGAAGATGGAGGCCGTGGGCTTGTTCGCCAGCGGTGTGGCGCATGACTTCAACAACCTGCTGACCGTCATCCTGGGCAATCTGCGACGCGTCGCGACGCCCGATCCGGCGATTGCGCGTCGCATCGATCACGCGACCCAGGCTGCGGAGAAGGGTGCGGCGCTGGTTGCGCAACTGATGGCGTTCGCGCGCGACAAGCCGCTTTCGCTCGAGCCGGTGGACGTCGCGGACACCGTCATCGGCCTCAAGCCGCTGTTGGAAACGACAGTGGGCTCCGCGGTCGGTCTCAAGGTCGCTGCGACGGAGGGCGTGCCCGCGGCCCGGACGTCGAAGGCTATGCTTGAGATCGCGCTCATCAACCTCGCAAGCAATGCGCGCGACGCCATGCCCCAAGGCGGCGAGGTGACCATCGCCGTCTCTCAGGTTGAGGGCATGGTGGAACTCGTGGTCAGCGACACGGGGCACGGCATGTCCAGCGATGTGGCCGCGCGGGCGCTCGAGCCGTTCTTCACAAGCAAGGCGGCAGGCAAGGGCACAGGACTCGGCCTGGCGCAGGTTCACCGCCTGGTGCTCGACTCCCACGGCGCCATCTCCATCGAGTCCGCACCGGGCGCCGGCACGACCGTGCGGATCCGCCTGCCGGTCAGCGACGCGGTGGCGGCCTCAGAACCTGAGCCTGACTAGGGTCGGAACCCGAAGGTCAGACTTGAGAAGGTGGTGTCGAAGTCCGCGTCCGGATTTCCCGCGATGGGTCTGGTCCAAAGCACGTTGAGCTGCCAGGCGCCCTTGCGGGGGGTCTTGAAAACGGCTCGTCCGTTCGCGTCAGTGCGGTAGCTCACGACGGGCCGGGCGTCCGCGGCGAGGTTGTTGAGCTTCACCGTCGCGCCGGCGAGGGGCTTGCCCTGGTAGAAGACACGGACTGGCAACACGCCATCCGCCCCGACCGCGTAGGGGTTCACCTCGGGGACGATCTCGAGGGTCAGGCCCAGGGGCCGCGTCACCCAGGGTTGCGGCTTATTGGAAGCCGGTCCGACCTGCACGATCGACTTCGCGCGACGGCTGTAAATTTCGCGGCCTGGCTGGCCTTCAGATCGATCCCGCCGGCGTACCGCCAAGGCTGGGGTGAGGCCTTCGTCCTTGAGATAGGCCGTGAAGCGCGGTCCTGGCAGAGTGCTCTGCGCATGGCTGGTTTCCAGCACCAGCATGTGCGTGCCCGGCGCGACAAGAACGATCTGGTGATCGCCATCCATGATGCCCTTCCCGAGCGCGGCACGGTGGTTGGTTACGCGCTCGCCGGGCCCAAGGCTGCGAAACAGCGTTACCCGCGCGGCGTCGACATCCCAGCGTTCGCGCGCGGGGCCATGCCCCACCTGCAACGTCACCGGCACGGCGCTTTTGGGTGGGATCCAGAACTGCAAAGGCTGAACCCAGAAGTCGTGCGCCCGCGCGGCCGGCCCGAGGACCGACGCCGTGATCGCGACGAGGGCGCCCGCCATGTGTCTGCGACTGATCATTGCATGTGGTCCGCTTCATATCCTGGCGTTCCGGCTGCAAAGGGAACCGTCGCCGCCAGGACCGCAACGGCCGCCAGCCAGCCGGCCCCGACCTTGATTGCGACGCCACGCCGGTGGGCGACGATCCAAGCGGCCGGCGCACATACAAAAACCCACGGCAAGGCCTTGACCAAATCGACCGGAGATCCCGCCGCGGCAATGACGGCTCCCGCGAAGACCCCTGCCATGGCGGACAGCCCAACCGCGCCGCGAGGCCCAAGGCGGGCGGGCAGGTAAACGCAAGTCGCGCAGGCGATCACGCCGATCCAGCACCCGAGAAAGATTGCGTCGATCCACGCCGGGGGCGGCCGCCAGAGACTGACAAGGGCTGCGACAATGGCAAAGGTCGGAAGCGTGAACTTCAGCGTGCGGCGCGGGGCGAACGCCAGCGCCAGGCCAAGCGCGACGGCAAGCAGCGCAGGCGGCAGTGCGCCGCCCCTCACGCGCGAAGCGCCTGAAAGAGGAACCACGCCCCTGTCGCGGCGATCAGGCCTCCCAAGCCGCGGTTGACGACCACACCGGCCGGTCGCCCATTCAAGAGGCCAAGCCCGATGCCGGTCAGGTGGAGAAGACCCGTCGTCAACACGAAACCCAGGCTGTAACCTGTCGGGTCGGCGGCGGACGGCAACTCCTGACCATGGGCGTAGCCGTGGAAGATCGCGAAGACCGCAACGATCAGCGCCGCCACCCAGACCGGCGCTCGGACGGCCAGGGCGATCAGGGCGCCGAGGACCAAAACCGACAATGCGATCCCGACCTCGACCGGCGGTAACGGAACATTGGCGATGCCGAGCACGCCGCCTACCGCCATGACCAACGGGAAGATCACCGGCAAGGCGATGACCAGCGGCCGCCCGAGAAACGCGCCCCAGAGGCCGACCGAGACCATAGCCAGCAGGTGATCGAACCCGCTCAGGGGATGGACCAGGCCAGTGGTGAAACCCCCGGCCAAGCCCACGCCCGTGTGAGCCAGAGCGGGCGTCGCCACCAGGCCGAAAGTGACCGCCAACGCCGCGACGGCCGGTCTCGCGCGGTGCGTCATGGTGCTTCAGACCTCGAGGATTGAGCGGCGAATCACCCGCGCGCTCAGGTCCCCGGGAGGGCTATGGGTTCCGCCGTCAAGCTGCCCGCCGTCGTGTCACCCGGAGCGACGTCGCGGGCCTCGGAGTTTGGCGCGGCGCGGAATGCTGCTCCAAATCCTGTGGCGGACCCGAACTGATCCTCGAACCGCACCGCCACGGGTGGCGGTGGGTTGGTCATGCCGGATCCGCCGCCGCCGCCGCAACCGGCCAGGCTCACGGCGAGGATGGCCAGACCTAATGTCGTCAAGACTGTTCGTTGCATGGACATGTCAGGCCTTCCTATGGGTGCGGAATGCTCGCCGTCCCGACCGTCCGGGGCGAGATCGAGAGCGAGGACTTCAAGTAGGGGAAGGCATTCTGGAGCTCGGCGGCGCTGATCGGCGCGCCGTCCGTGAGCGCTGCATTGCCGATCGGCGCATCGGCGGGCTTGCATAGCCCCAGGTCGGTCGGCGTCCCGTTGATCGGCACGGGATAGCAGAGCCGACCCATCGCAACGCGCAGGGTAATGTCCACCGTATCGTCGCCAGGCCGGCGACCGTTCGGATATCCGGCTAGATCGTCGGCCGCTACGCCCAGGGTCTTTTGCGAGTCACGCGGGGTCGGGTTGATAGCGGTGTTGAGCCGCATCATCTCGGAAGGCGTGACCGTCTTTTGCTGGTTCAGCGTCTTGATCCCGGTGAGGAACGTCGCGACCAGATCGTTACGGGGGAAGTTAGAGGGGGCGATGCTGGCGAAGTTCGTGCCGAGCGTGGCGTTGACCGGCGCGCGGAACAGGGCGTCGACAATGGCGGGGAAGGTGGGGTTGGTGACGAAATCTGCCAGCGCACCATCGCCCGTTGGCTTCGCGGCGTTAAAGGTGTCCTTCAACGGCGTGCCGATGACCACTTCGTTCACCAGGGGCGCCGACAGGCGTGACACCTGAGTGAAGGCCCCGCCCTGCAGGGCGGGGGTCGCGTAGTTGGCCTTGGGATTGAGCAGGCGGGCCTGCGGCAGGCTGGCGGTCTGCCAGGCGCCGATGACGCCGTTGCCCGTTCCCGTCAGGCAGGCGATTGGCACTTCGACGGCGATCGAAGTGACATTGAGCTTATCGACGAGGTCGTCATTCGTGCGGCTCTGCATAATCCCGCCCGGGAAGGTTGTCCCGTCGATCGGCACGAAGTTGATCAGGTCGAAGAGCTGGAAGTTGACCGCAAAGGCCTCGGCGCGTTGGCCGACAAACACCTTACCGGGGGTGGCGCAGCCCGGGATGTTGACGCTGTAGATGAACTGGTTCGCATACGCGTCGTAGTCCGGCGTGGTCTTCTTGCCGGCGTTGTCAAACGGCTTGCGGAAGGTCGAGCCGCCACCGTTCGCGTTGGTAACGTTCGCCCGGGTCCCGCTCCGCCGGTCGCCCGTCACAAGCGTCACCGTGAAGTCTTCGACTTCGCCAAGATCGGGGTCATCGGTTTGCGTGACCGGGCCCACGTGGCGCAGCGGGATCGGCAGCGTCTTGCCGCCCACATTGAGGGTGTTGCCCGTACCGCCGCGCAAGGCGTTGTTGAACTTGAATTGGAATGTCAGGTCTTCCTTGGCGTCGCCGTCGTTGTCGATGTGTATCTCGTAGATCGCGTCCGGGTCCATCGTGTAGAAATTGGGCCCCTGACTCGGGAGTTGCAGCGGCTGATAGTTTGCGATCATGGTCACGAACGCGGCGCGACCCGGTTCGTAGCTGCGGAACATGTAGAAGTCGGTGGAGTCCACCTTCGGCATCTTCGTAATGTTTGGGGCTTCACGGTGGCTCGAGGCGCTTGCCTGACCAGCGCCCAGCGCCAAGATCGCAACGAGAGCGCTCGCCGCACTCCCCACCAAACGGGTCTTCATCGTCAGCCTCCGCGAGCTCTGCTCGTCAGTATCTGATCGCCTCCAGCGGCGACCTTGAACTGTGGGAAGCCATACGAAAGGGCGGTTGGACCGGATCACCTTGGCCATAAAATAACGGCGCGCGTCGGCGTGGCTGACCCCGTCGGTTCAGTGCGCTGCCCGGCTGACCGCGTGATCGAAGGGTCAGCGGCCTCCAAAAGCTGCGCCCAACGCCATTCGCCCGAGCCCACGGCAAGGATGGTGGCGCCAGGCCCTTCCGTCAGGCTGATCAACTCCGGGCCTCGGATCGTCTCGAACTGGCAAGCCACGGGCGCAGCGCGGATGCCGGCCACCAGGGCGGCGCGCAGGGCCGCGACGCTCTGGCTGGTCTGCATCGGCGGTTCTACCCAGTCGCCATCCCAGAGCATTAGGGCGTTCGCCACTGAGCGCGCGGGTCGCGGGATGCGTAGCATCGCCGCCTGGACCTGAGGGTCCGCCTGCAATGCCTGCTGCAGCCAGGCCGTCATTTGGCAGGTTTCCCCGGAGGCGTTGGTCGCCGCGGCCGATACGGACAGCGCCACCGGATCGTTGACGGGATCGCGGTCGTCGGCGGCGTCGGCGTCCGGCTCGGCGACATCGACGTACTGCGGCTCGATGTCTGTGGGCGGCGGCGGTGGAGTTTCGGCAACCTCGATCGCTCCGGCCCGAGACCGTGCCTTGGCCGGGGTGGACGGCTGCGGCGACGTTGAAGCCAAGGCCTCGCCCGGCGCGAGCGACACGGTCATCGCGCCGACCTCGGCGACCTCCGGCGCGTGGGGCGACACGCGCAACAGCAGCGCCAACAAACCGACGTGAACCAGCACGCTGGCTGCGACGACGAGATGTTTTCGAGTGGGGGTTACGCGCACCACGGAGCGGGTCTCAACTCTTGCTACAAACGCCACGCCTGGGTCGCTGATGGCGCGAAGGGCCGAGGACAGACGACCCCTAGGCGCAACTCTCCAGGGCAGAGCGCAACTGGGCGTTCGCGAGCCGGATCCGCCCCTTTACGGTGCCGATCGGAAGCTGCAGTTGTTCCGCGATCTCGGCGTGGCTTCGATCTTCGAAGTACGACAGCCGCAGGATCTCAGCCTGCTCCGCCGGCAGGGTCCGTAAGGCGGCCCGAAGGCGCACTTCGACCTGAAGCTTGCTGAGTTCCTCCTCCGGCGTCGTCTGGCCGGCGAGGGGTTCGGCGATTCGTCCGTCTCCGCCCCGCTGTTCGCCTCGCAACACATCAACCCAGCGATTGCGGGCAATGGTGAAGATCCATGAGGCCGGGCTGGCGCGATCGGGGTCAAACAGGGCGGCCTTGCGCCACACCGTCAGCAGAGTGTCCTGCGCCACATCCTCAGCGACTGACGCGCTGACCCCCCGCCGCAAAAGATAGCCTTTCAGTTGCGGCGCGTAGCAGTCGAAAAGCAGGGCGAAACTGGCGCGATCCTGACGCTCGGCGATCGACGAAATCCACAGCGCCGGGCCGGTCTCTTCCGTGACTTGTTCAGCGGCTAGGCTCACCTCGCCTGACTCCAACGGCAACGTCTCGCTGAAGTCGCGCTTGGGTGCCGGCAAAACTAACTCTCCGTAACCCACAGGGTTCCCAGAGGCTCTACGGCTCAAAGTCCGTCCCGGATGCGTCCGGCTTTTGTGAAAAATCCCGCCAAGCGTGGAACCCACGCGTCATGGTCGTCGACCGATCGACCCTGTGAGGGGCTGCCGGCGCGACGAACAATCCTGCTGTCAGATGGCCTACCGACGCGCCTGCTTTGGAGGCTTGGCGAAGGGTTCCACGTCGGCTGCGGTGACGGTGTCGGCGTAGGTGTTGCCGAAATTGGTCCGGATGTAGTTCACCACCTGGGCGACCTGGGCGGGCGACAGGCTATCGCTGAAATAGGGCATGCCGCCCTTGCCCTTCTCGATCATGTAGATCGCGTAGGCCGCCGTTCCGATCCGGGCATTGTTGGCCAGGGCCGGGAAATTTCCTGCGCCCACCGCGCCCTTGGCGTCGGCCATGTGGCAGGCCTGACAGTAGATGCGATAGACGTCCGCGCCGGTCTTGGCGACGGGCGGGCGCGAGCCTCCCGGCCCGGGTTCGTCCGCCAGTGAGGGCAGGGCGAAGGCCGTCATCGCGACGATGGCCGCAAGGGTTTTGCGAAGATACGAAGGCGTCATGCTCAGGCCTCCAGGGCGCGCTTGTGCAGGCGGGTGATGGCGTCGATGGCCGAGAGCAACGAGCCCTCCATCCAGCAGCCGACGTAGGAGGCGTGCTCGCCCGCCAGGACGATGCGGTCCTCCAGCGCGACCAGCTCTTGGTAGTGATCGCGGCGGGTGTCCTCGTTCCAGCGAGCGCAGCAGCCCATGACCCAGGGAATCCGGTTCCACGCGACCGAGACGCCGTTCATGAACTCCTTCCGGTATTGCTTGGGATGGAACACCTCGCCCTGCGCCAGGGCGGCCTCGATGCGCTCCTCGGGTGTCATGCCCGCGAGGTGATAGCCGCCCGCCCCGCCGGCGAACGCGCCCAGAAGAACAGCGGGACCATCCTGGAAGAAGTTGAAATTCGGATAGGAGATCAGGCTGATTTCCTGGCTGGTGAACGAGTGCCCGCCATAGATGTCCTGATCCTCCTCCCAGAACCGCCGGCGCATCTCCAGGCCGATCTTGACCGAGTTCGAATAGGGCACCGCCTGGATCGCAGCGGTCTTCTTTTCCGAGAGGTTGGTCTCGATCTGGCTCAGCACCGTCAGCGGGATGGTGCAGACGCAGTAGTCGGCGGTCGTGGTCGTCGTGCCGCCCTTG
>JANPKX010000239.1:0-5309 GCA_031426235.1 Alphaproteobacteria bacterium
CGGCTCTCCGTCATCGACCTGGAGGGCGGCTGGCAGCCGCTGCATGCCGCCGGCGGAACCGTCATCGGCAATGGCGAGATCTACAACTACCTCGAACTGGCCCGCGAATACGGTCTGGAGCCGGCCAACGGCTCGGACTTCGAGCCCCTGCTGCACCTCTATGCCCGCGAGGGCGAACGCGCGTTCGATCTCCTGCGCGGCCTGTACGCCTTTTGCCTGATCGGGCCGGATGGGCGCAGCTGGCTCGCGCGCGATCCGTTCGGCATCAAGCCGCTGTACATCATGGAGCACGATGGCGGCCTGGCCTTCGCGTCCGAACCTCGGGCCTTCCTGGCGGCGCGTATGCTGGCGGCGGAACTGGATGAGGCGGCCGCCCGCGAGCTGTTGGAGCTGAACTATACCCTGGGCGAACGCACCTTGCTGAAGGGCCTGCGCCGGCTGGCGCCCGGCGAGGTCGTGGAGGTGCGCGACGGCCGGCTGGTGTCGTCGAAGCGTACGGCGCCCTTCTCGCTCCTCCCCCGTCGCGCAGACGACGGGGGAGGTGGCGGCGAAGCCGACGGAGGGGGCGGTCGCAAAGCCGATGGCAAGGGCGGCGGCGTGCCTGCCCCCTCCACCGCTTCTCGGTCCCCCTCCCCCGTCCTCTTCGGGACAGGGAAGGAGCGCACACTGCTGCGCCGGCTCGACGCCGTGCTCGAAGACAGCGTGCGGGTGCATCAGCGTTCGGACGTGCCCTACGGCCTGTTCCTGTCCGGCGGGATCGACTCGGCAGCGATCGCCACCATGACGGCCCGGCTGAGCAGCCGGCCGGTCACCGCCTTCACCTGCGGCTTCGATGCGCCGGGCGCGGCGGATGAGCGCGGGCAGGCCGAGCGCGTGGCCCGGGCGCTGGACCTGGACTGGCGAGAAACCCGCTTCGGTGAGGCGGACTTCTGGCGGATCCTGCCCCAGGTGGCGGCTGCGATGGACGACCCGACCGCCGACTATGCGGCTCTGCCGACCTGGAAGCTGGCCGAGGCCGCCAAGGGCGCCTTGACCGTGGTGCTCACCGGCGAGGGCGGCGACGAACTCTTCGGAGGCTACGGGCGTTACCGCCGCGCGATCCGGCCCCGCTGGCTGGGCGGACGACCGGCGGAACCGCGCGGCGCCTCGCCAACGGTTCTGGCCGCCTGGCGTGAGGCGGCCCGGCCGCCGCGCGGCCTTACCCCCCTCCAGGTCGCCCAGTGGGCCGACACCGTGACCTGGCTGCCCCACGATCTGTTGCTCAAGCTGGACCGGTGTCTGATGGCCCATGGGCTGGAAGGCCGCACGCCGTTCCTGGACCGCGAGGTCGCGGCCTTCGCCTGGAGTCTGCCGGATCGGATGAAGGTGCGCGGCGGCCACGGCAAATGGCTGCTGCGCGCGTGGCTCGCGCAGGCCTGTCCGGCGGCCCGACCCTGGGCGAAAAAGCAGGGCTTCACGGTCCCGGTGGATGCCTGGATCGCGCCCCGCGCCGCCGACATCGCCGCGCGGATCGGGAAGGTCGCCGCCGTACGTCAGGTGGTCGGCGAGCCGGCTGCCGCACGGATGGCGTCACCGGGTGCGCACCGCTGGCCGCTGCTGTTTTTCGCGGTCTGGGCCCTGATCCACCTAGAAGGCGCCGCGCCGGTTGACGCGCTGGCCTGTGTCGTCGGCGAGGTTTGACGCGTCAGGCCGGCGCGCTCATCCGCCCGTACTTCGCGCCGAGCTCGCTCATCACCGCCTCGAACTCTGCGATGGTCTCGCCCAGGATCTCAGCCACCGGCTTCACCGAGTCGATCCGCCCCGCCACCTGGCCCGACAGCGCGATGGCCGCCTCCATGTCCCCGCCGAAGTAGAGCTGAAGCGCATTGGCCATCTCGGCCATGATGTTGGGCGGCGGTTCCAGTTCGAAGCGTGTGGTCTTCTCCGTGCGCAGCGCGCGCAGCGCCGGGCCGGGTCCGTGCCGGTTCAGGAAGACGGTGTCCGTCTCCTTAGCGTTCACGATCATGTCCTTCCAGTTCTGGTGCACCGGGCTCTCGGCGGCCGAGACCATGCGCGTGCCCATCTGGACCCCCTCGGCGCCCAGGGCGAAGGCTGCGGCCATCGTGCGGCCGTCCGTGATCCCGCCGGCGGCGATGATCGGCAGCTTGGTCCGCGAGCACACCAGCGGCAGCAGCACCATGGTCGCCACGTCGCGCCCGTTCTTGAATCCCCCGCCCTCGCCGCCCTCGACCACCAGACCGTCGACCCCCGCCTCGATGGCCTTCTGCGCCGCGGCCATGGATGGCACCACGTGGAACACCGTCAGCCCCGCGCCCTTCAGCGCCTCGCAGTACCGGTTGGGATCGCCGGCCGAGGTGGTGACGAACTTGACGCCCTGGTCGGCCACGAACTTGACGATGTCGGGGTCGCGCACGAAGGCCTGGGCGACGTTGATGCCCCACGGCTTGTCCGTGAGGGTCCGCATCTTCTTCACTTCCTCACGCACCTCGTCGAGGCGGCCGGACGACGTCTCGATGATCCCGAACCCGCCGGCGTTGGAGACCGCGCTGGCCAGCTGAGCCCGCGCGATCCAGCCCATAGGCGCCTGAACGATGGGGTATCTCACGCCGAGCAGATCGGTGATGCGGTTCTTCATGGGTGCCTCCCTGAAGAGGCACTATGGCGCGGACCATCGCCGATTCAACAGGTGTTCGCGCCGCCGGCGCCTTGGCGTGACGGGCTCGCTCTGAGCGTATCGGCAGTCTCTGCGGACAGTGCCTAAGCGGCTACGCCCAGCGGCCGCGCGCGTGCGATGCGCTCCATCTCCCGCGGGCTGTGCATCGCCGCCCAGAGATCGTTGCGCCGTTGCAGGTTCAGCCAGAAGTCCGCGCTGGACCCAAACACGCGAGCCAGGATCAATGCGGTGGGTACGGTGATGCTGCGCCGGCCGTTACAGAGCTCATTCACGTGCTTGCGTGGCACCCCCATCGCCTCGGCCAGCGCAGCCTGCGTCAGCCCTAGAGGCGCCATGAACTCTTCCACGAGGATTTCAGCGACGGACGCGGGTTGAGCTTTGGTCATCAACATGGGTGGCCTCAACTGTAGCTGTGATCGTCGAGATAGACATCGCGCGCCTCGCCACGCCCGCCATCCCACCGGAAGACCAGCCGCCACTGCTGGTTCACGCGGATCGAATGCAGGCCTGCCAGAGAGCCCCGCAGCTTTTCGAAGTGGTTGCCGGGGGGCGAGCGCAAGTCTTGATCGGTCGTGGCGTCATCCAGCATCTGCAGCCTCCGAAACACGCGCACCGACAAGTCCGCAGGGATCGACCTGGAGCGGACATCATCGACGAAGAACGCGCGGAGAGCCTCATCGCGGAAGCTGACGATCATCACCAACTCCAGCTAGCGTCTATGTACCACTCCACGGGACATTTGGCAACGGGCGCGCTTCACATGTGCCAGCCGCTATAGCCCCAACCGCGCGGCGACCTCTTCCCCGATCGCGAGCGACGACGTCACCCCAGGGCTCTCGATCCCGAACAGGGCGACCAGTCCCGGCAGCCCGTGCACATCAGCGCCGTCCAGGCGGAAGTCGGGTTGTGGTTCGCCCGGCCCGTGCAGCTTGGGCCGGATGCCGGCATAGTCGGGGCTGAGCGTGCCGTCCGGCAGGCCCGGCCAGAACTTGCGGATATAGGCGTAGAAGTCTTCGGCGCGGGCGGGATCGACGCTGTAGTCCAGAGTGTCGACATACTGGAGGTCCGGCCCGAACACCGCCTGGCCGCCGAGGTCGCGCCTATAATGGGTCCCGAGGGCGCCGGGGATCGGGGGCGGATAGACCAATCGCGCGAACGGCGCCTTGCCCTGCAGCCGGAAGTAGACCCCCTTCCCAAAATGGCCCCGCGGGATCGTTTCCGCCGGAAGTCCATCGATCCGTGCGGCGACTGCCTGAGCCGAGAGGCCCGGCGCGGTGATCAGGTGGCGGCAGGTCAGCGTCGCCGGTTCGGCCCCGCCCGCGCGCACCTCGAAGCCGCCGCCGTCCAGCGGCGCGGCGCCCTCGAACGGCGTGGCGACCACCACCGCGCCACCCGCCGCCTCGATCACCCCCTGCATGGCCAGCATGTAGCCATGGGTGTCGAACACGCCGCTTTCCGGCGACAGCAGCGCGCCTTCGCTCTTGAGTTCGGGCTCAAGAGCGGCGACCTGCGCCTTTGACAGCTGCGCCATGCCCTCGACGTTGTTGGCCAGCGCCTGGGCCAGGATGGCGTCCAGCCGGCCGACCTCGTCCGGCGTGGTGGCCACGACCAGCTTGCCGCAGCGGTCGTAGGCCACATGGTGGGTGTCGCAGAAGGCGTAGAGCTTGCGCCGGCCCTCGACGCACAGCCGCGCCTTCAGTGAGCCGGTGGCGTAGTAGAGCCCGCCGTGCACGACCTCGGAGTTGCGCGAGGAGACGCCCTGCCCGATGGCGACGTCCTGTTCCAGAACCGCGACCACGAGGCCCCGGCGGCTCAACGCCACCCCGCACGCCAGGCCGCTGACGCCCGCGCCGACCACCACCGCATCGAAATCGAAGTCCGCCATGGCCGTGGCCTAAACCGGATGGCGACGATTGGGAACCGCGCGAAATCGGCTATCTTGCGGGTCCCAAGGATGGACGCGATGACGACGACTGATCGACACGGGCTGGAACTGACCGGCGCCAGCCCTGCGGCCGCGGATCTCTACCGGCGGGCCTTGGCCGACTACCACTGTTTCTGCGGCGAGCCCTTCGCACCGCTGAAGACCGCTTTGGCCGACAGCCCGGGCTTCGTGATGGCCCACGTGATGATCGCCCACATGACCCTGGTCGGCTCGGACGCCGCGACCCAGCGGATCGGCGAGCGGGCGGTGCGCGCCGCGCGGGACCTCGCCGCGACGTCGCGAGAAGCTGGGCACGTCGCGGCGGTCGAGGCCATACTGGCCGGCGAGATGCGGCGAGCCGGCCGCATCCTCGAAGACGTCGCGATCGAGGCGCCGCGCGACGTACTGGCCCTGCAGGCGGGCCAGAACCTGGACTTTCTGCTGGGTGACTCGCGCATGCTGCGCGACCGCATCGCCCGCGCTCTGCCGGCCTGGGGCGAGGGCATGGACGACTATCACGCCATCCTGGGGATGCACGCCTTCGGGCTTGAGGAAACCGGCCTCTACGACCGCGCGGAGCGGGCCGGTCGGCGGGCCATCGAGCTGCAACCCCGTAACGCCTGGGCGCAACATGCGGTGGCGCACGTGCTGGAGATGCAGGATCGGCGCGTCGAGGGCGTGGCCTGGATGCGCCAGGATAATCCGGCGTGG
>JANPKX010000240.1:0-2121 GCA_031426235.1 Alphaproteobacteria bacterium
GTATAGACCTCCACGCCCTTATCGGGTCCCTCACCGACAAAATTGAACCAGAACTTCAGGCCCTTCGAGCGGCCGATCCAGTTTTCCTGCATCACCCGCACCTTGTCGGGCCAGCGGGTCAGGGTGGCCAGGTCGTCGGTCAACTGCCCGGCGTAGTCGGTGATCCGCATCGCCCACTGGTTCAGCTTGCGCTTCTCGACCAGGGCGCCGGACCGCCAGCCGCGGCCGTCCTCGACCTGCTCGTTGGCCAGCACGGTCTGGTCGACGGGATCCCAGTTGACGACGCTTTCCTTGCGATAGACCAGGCCCGCCGCCAGCAGATCCAGGAACCAAGCCTGCTGCTGGCCATAGTAGGCCACGTCGCAGGTGGCGAACTCGCGCGACCAGTCGATGCTCAGGCCCAGCTGCTTCAGCTCATCGCGCATCCGGGCGATGTTCTCATAGGTCCAGGCCTTGGGATCGACGCCCCGCTCCAGAGCCGCATTCTCCGCCGGCAGGCCAAAGGCGTCCCAGCCCATGGGGTGCAGGACGGAGAAGCCGCGGGCGCGTTTGAATCGGGCGATGACGTCGCCCATGGCATAATTTCGCACATGGCCCATGTGGAGCCGCCCCGAAGGGTACGGAAACATCTCCAGCATGTAGTACTTTGGCTTGGTCCGATCGACGACCGCTCGGAACACGTCAGCGTCAGCCCAGGCCTTGCGCCACTTGGGTTCGGATTCTTTCGGGTTGTAGCGTGCCATGACAGGCGGCCTCTGACGGGGGTTGGACTTCCGGTCAACGGCCTTCAAGTCAGGCGCGCCGACAGACGAGCTTCAAGGTGCTGGAATCAGCCCTTGATGTTCGAAAGTCGAAGCTGGCGCGCCTTGGTCAGGATGGCGTTCTCGATGTCGGTCTCGGTCTGACCGGCATGCGGCGTGTCCGCCCAGGTCCCCCCGGCATCGCGATACTGCTTGAAGACCGCCACATTCAGGCCGTCGGCGCGCAGACGCGAGTCCAGGATGTAGACGGTGCACTTGAAGCGCTCGTCCGGCTTTTCGGGGTTGATGTACCAGTCGGTGACGATCACGCCGCCGTACGGGTCCGCCGAGGCCAGCGGCATGAAGCTCAGCGTATCCAGCGAGGCGCGCCACAGGTAGCCGTTGACGCCGATGGCGGCGGCATTGTCGCCGGCGGCGCGCACATTGGACTTGCCCCCTCCCATCAGGGGCAGGCTGCTGCACGCGCCCAGGGACAGGGCCCCCAGCACCATGGCCGCAATCGTTACGCTCCGCATCCGCTTAACGCGCACAAACGGCATATCCATCCGTCTCCAATGAAATCCGCGACACTGACGCGTCACGGCGCCGCCCCGCGCCGGGGGCCTCTATAACAACGCTCTGGTGCGCGCCAAACAGGAATCGCGTGGCCTCTTCGCCACAGGCAGCCACCAAGTGCCTGCGAAAGCGCGCGGATTCACTGCGAGCCGGTTGACCCAGGAACTTCGCGCGCCTTAATCGGCTATCAAGTGTGATGTTGCCAAGTTGGGTAGATCGCGCAGAACGCCGTTGAGACAGTACCCGTAAAGATGACCCTCTCCCGCGCCCCTATCGCCCTGCTTGCGTCCGTGCTGATCGGCATGACGGGTGGGGCTGCGCATGCGGCGGATAAGGTCTCCAGGCCGGTCGATTTCACCGTCAGGGCCGAACCCATGTCGGTGGCGCCGAACGGGGGGAAGGCCTTCCTCTATGACGCCAGCCGCGGCCGGGTCGGTCTGACCCTGGGCATTCAGCAGCCAGAGGGCCGGCAGGCCGTTCCCAACGACGTCAAGGCTGGCGCGTATTTCAGGATCACGCCGTCGTTGAAGGTCGGCGGCTCGGTGGCGCTGGGCGAGCAGGATCTCTCGCCCCGGTTCAATTCGGCGCGCCCGGCGGATGCGCCGAAGGTGCGGCTGGAATCGACTTTCAAGTTCTGACACCGCTCAAGTTCTGACATCGAACGCGCCTACGGCAGCAAGGCCCACCAGGCCCGCGGTCAGCAGGCGGCCAGCCGTTTCGTCGTTGACGCCCCCCAGCCCATAAGCGGCGCGGCGCGTCGCTCGCACCCTTAACGCCATCCTGACCGGCCCCAGGGCCTGTCCGG
>JANPKX010000241.1:0-7138 GCA_031426235.1 Alphaproteobacteria bacterium
ATGCCGGGCATGCTGCCGGTGATCAACCGCTACTGTGTCGAACAGGCGGTGAAGACCGGCCTGGGCCTAAAGGCGAAGATCAACGCGTGGTCCCGCTTCGACCGGAAGAATTATTTCTACCCCGACCTGCCGCAGGGCTACCAGATCAGCCAGTACAAGCATCCGGTGGTGGGCGAGGGCGAGGTCATCGTCGAGCGCGACGACGGAAGCGCCTTCACCGTGCGCATCGAGCGGCTGCACCTGGAGCAGGACGCCGGCAAGAGCCTGCACGACCAGGACCCGAACGCCACCTACGTCGATCTGAACCGTTCTGGCACCGCCCTGATGGAAATCGTCTCCCTGCCCGACATGCGCTCGTCGGAGGAGGCGGCCGCCTATGTGAAGAAGCTGCGGACCATCCTGATCTACCTGGGCACCTGCGACGGCGACATGGAGAAGGGCAATCTGCGCGCAGACGTGAACGTCTCGGTCTGCCGCGAGGGCGGGTACGAGAAGTTCCGCGCGACGGGAGACTTCAGCCACCTGGGCACGCGGTGCGAGATCAAGAACGTCAACTCGTTCCGCTTCATCCAGCAGGCGATCGAGTACGAGGCGCGCCGGCAGGTTGAGATTCTGGAGGATGGCGGCGCGATCAACCAGGAAACCCGCCTGTTCGACACCGTGAAGGGCGAGACGCGATCGATGCGCTCCAAGGAAGAGGCGCACGACTACCGCTACTTCCCGGATCCCGACCTGCTGCCTCTCGTGCTCGACCCGGCCTGGATCAAGCGTATCGAGGCGACGCTGCCGGAGCTGCCCGACGAGAAGAAGGCGCGGCTGCAGAGCCAGTACGGCCTCACCGCCTATGACGCGGGCGTGCTGATCATCGAGCAGGCCAGAGCCGACTTCTACGAGGCGGCGGCGAAGGGCCGCGACGCCAAGCTGACCGCCAACTGGGTGACCAACGACCTGGCCGCGCGGCTGACGGCCGGCGGCATCGACATCGCCGACAGCCCCATCGCGCCCAAGGCCATCGCCGAGCTGGTGCAGCTCATTGAAGAGGGCGTGATCTCGTCCAAGATCGCCAAGGACGTGTTTGAGCGGATGTGGGCCGGCGAGGGCTCGGCGGGGGAAATCGTCGAAACGGCGGGCCTGCGCCAGGTCTCCGACACCGGCGCGCTGGAGGCCATCATCGACAAGCTGATCGCCGCCAATCCGGGCCAGGCGGACGCCGTGAAGGAAAAGCCCCAGGCCATCGGCTGGTTCGTGGGCCAGGTGATGAAGGAAACCGGCGGCAAGGCGAACCCCGGCGTCATCAACCAGATGCTGCGCGCAAAACTGGGCGGCTGAGGCGAGGCGCGACCCTACTCCGGTATGGTGTCGTAGACCCGCCCGTCGGTGGTGGAGACCAGGGCGAAGCCTTGCGGGGTGCGCACCCAGGCGAACCCGCGGGGCGGCGGGCGCAGGCGGTGGCGGCCGTAATTCTCGACCGGTCCCATGCGCCGAGATCGCGGCTCGACCTCCATCAGCGGCGGCAGCGCCTGCTGCGGTCGCGGCGGCTGGAGTTGCCGAACCCTGGGCCGGTCTTCACGCAAGCCGGGGCGCGGATCCGCCGCCTCGGCCATGGACGCGCCGCTCAGCGACAGCAGGGCCGCCACGCCTGAGATAAGGACGTCACGCTTCATGATCTGGCCATCTTGCGCACAACGCCTGAACTCTCCCTGAACACCGCGGTCATCCTGCCAGCGGCGCGCGAGCGCCGCCGTTTCCGCGCTTCGTCGCCCAATGCTGTCAATCCGACAACGGCGCTCTTAACCATGTGTTCAACTGAACCTTGGTTCTGTGGGCTTCGAAGATCGGTGAAGGGCTCGAGAAGCGATCCCGCCGGACGGATGAGGACAAGCCAATGTTGGCGAGCATCGAGATGAAGTCCGATAGCCTGCCGCTGCCGACAGCGGATGCGACGGGCGACGAGCTGTTCCGCATGGGACTGCTCTATTCCACAGGGCAGGGGGGCGCGCCGCTCGACTATGTGTCGGCGCACATGCTCTTCAACCTGGCCGCCATGCGCGGGTCGCTGGAAGCCAAGCTCTACCGCAAGGAGCTGGCGGGCGAGATGGCGTCCGACGATGTGGCCGAGGCCCAGCGCCAGGCCCGCCAGTGGCTCGCCCAGGGCTGATGAAGGCCTGCTGGGGTCAGTTGCACATACGCTGTGACCCGACCATCTGGCAGGTGACCGTGCGTCCGTCGCTGTAGCGGGTGACGGTCATGTGACCCACCTGGGTCGTAGTCGCAGTCTGGCCGTTGCTGAAGTGCGTGATCTCCTGACTGCCGACGCGGCTGGTGGTCGCCGTGGCGCCGTCGCTGAACTGCGTGAGGGTCTGGCTGCCCACCTGCTGGCTGGTCGCCGAGACGCCGTTGCTCATTGTGGTGTGCCGCTGGCCGCCGATCGTCTGCGAGGTCGACGTCCCGTTCGGCCCCGTACAGACCGTCTGGCTTCCCACCTGCCGGCACATCGTCTGCGCCGCCGCCGCGCCGCCGAAGGCCAGCGTCGCCAGGGCGGCGAAAACTGCAACTCTCATAATGGCTCCCCATAGTCCCCGTGCGATAGCAGCACAGGCGCGCGCATTGGACAATCACCGGTCGCTGGAGGTCTGATGCGAACGCGAGAAATCTGTCGACCCGACCGACTAGGCAGAACCGCCCGCGTCCGCTAGAAACCGCGCTCTTCGCGGCGGCGAACGCCCTCCGCGATAAGGTGACGTGGCCGAGTGGCTGAAGGCAACGGTTTGCTAAATCGTCATACGTGAAAGCGTATCCAGGGTTCGAATCCCTGCGTCACCGCCATCTCTCACTGTTTTCATTGCGCTTTTCCCCCGCTTGGGTGCCATATCCGGTACGATTAGCGGGGCTTACGCGGGCACTTCTAATCCCGCAGTATTTGGGATTACACAGCTATCCTCAGCCAATGCGTGGGTGGGGTGTCGAGGATGTCGGCTCCGTCCATCAGATCGGAGGCGTTCGCCTTGGCGTAGCGTAACGGGGTGATCTTGATGTCGGCGTGGCCCGCGCACTTGCTCACCTTGTGGAGAGGGAAGCCGCCGCGCAGGAGGCGCGTCAGGACGGGGAGCAGAATATGACGATTCAGTGGGTAAGAGTGGTCAGTTTCGGGTTCTCGCTCGCGATAGCTGGAGGCGCTGCCGCCCAAAACTCAAACAACGCTATGCGGGCCGGTTTGATCGCCTGCTCGACGGAGACTGATGCCTCAGACTTCGTAAGGGCTGTCGAAGCAAGACGAGCACGGGAAGCTCTTGAGGCAGCAGAACGACGCAAGAGCATGCGAGATTTTGAGGCTCGCCAGGACCGGGAAACTGCAGCCGCAAACGCAGCGTTTTTCGATCGAAGGCTCGCCGACCTTATCGAGGCTGGCAGATGTGATGAGGCGCGGAGCTACGCCTTGCGGAACGGCAAGCTAGAGGCCGTCGATACGGTCCTTAAGATTTGCAAGCCCGGATTGCCGTAGGTCTCAGGCAATCCGGCTACGCAAAGCACCACCGCTGGAAGGACGCGACGGCTTCGGGCGTGGACATCGTGCTTGGCCAATCCCCGCCCCCCAAACATTCCGCTCCCCTTACCCCACGGTGATCGCCTAACGTCGGTCCGGAAGAACAGACCCACGGGAGGGGCGTTATGCTGAGCTGGCAGATCGGGGCGGTGAAGGTCACGCGGGTGGTGGAGATGGAGATGCCCATCGTCTACAGCCCGGACACGGTGTTCATCACGCAGGCGACGCCTGAAGAGCTGCGCAAGCTGCCGTGGCTGTATCCGCATTTCGTCGACGAGGAGGACCGGTGCCTGCTCTCGATCCACGCCTTGCTGGTCGAGGCGCCGGGCCTGCGGCTGGTGGTCGACACCTGCGTGGGCAATGACAAGCCGCGTGCCGGCATGACCGGGCCGGGCGGGCTGCAGACCAAGTTCCTGGAGGCGTTCGCCTAAGCGGGCTGGACCCGCGAGAGCGTGGATGCGGTGATCTGCACCCACCTGCATGTCGACCACGTCGGCTGGAACACGATGCTGGCAGACGGCAAGTGGGTCCCGACCTTTCCCAACGCCCGCTACCTGCTGGGCCGCACCGAGTTCGAGCACTGGACCGCCGAGGGCGACGCCGAGCAGCAGGCGATCCTGTCGGACTCGGTTCAGCCGATCCTGGACGCGGGGCTGGCCGAGTTCGTGGCCCTGGACCATGTCATCTCGCCCGAGGTGCGCCTCGTGCCCACCACCGGGCACACGCCGGGCCACGTCAGCGTCGCCATCACATCAGAGGGCCAGAGCGCGGTGATCACCGGTGACATGAGCCACCATCCCTGCCAGCTGGCCCATCCGGACTGGTCGCCCTCGTTCGACAGCGACAAGCAGGCGGCCGCCGTCACCCGGGCCCGGATGTTCGCCGAGTGGGCGGACAAGCCCATCCTCGTCATCGGCACCCACTATGCGGGGCCGACCGCCGGCCACGTGAAGCGCGACGGCGACGCGTTCCGGCTTGAGGTCTGAGCCGCCCCCATGGAACTCATCCTGATCCGCCATGGCCTGCCCGACCGGCGCGAGGATACGGCCGACCCACCGCTGTCGCCGACCGGCCGCGAGCAAGCCCGCAAAGTCGACGCCTGGCTGGCCGACGAGCCCATCGATGCCGTCTTCGCCTCGACCATGACCCGCGCGATCCAGACGGCGCAGCCCTATGCCGCCCGGGTTGGCCTGCCGGTGACGCAGCATGACGGCATCGCCGAGTTCGACCGGCACACCGGCGTCTATGTGCCGATGGAGGAGCTGAAGCGCGACAACTACCCGGCCTGGCTGGCCATGGCCCAGGGCAACCACGGCATCGATATCGCCGAGTTCTCGCTGACCGTGGTCACCGCCCTGGAGGGGATCGTTGACGCCAACCCCGGCCGGCGGGTGGCCGTGTTCTGCCATGGCGGGGTTATCAACGTCTGGACGGCCCATGTGCTGGGCATGGCGCCGCGGCTGTTCTTCGAGCCGGACTACACCTCGATCCACCGGTTTATGTGCGCCCGCAGCGGCCAGCGCAACGTGGTCAGCCTGAACGAGCGCGCGCATCTGCGGGCGAGGGCGTGATGGACCGCTATGACCTCATCATCGTCGGCGGCGGCATCGGCGGATCGGCGCTGGGTGCGGTGATGGCGGAGGCGGGCCGCTCGGTGCTGCTACTGGAGCAGTCGCTGGTCTATGAGGACCGCGTACGCGGCGAGTGGATCGCGCCCTGGGGCGTGGACGAGGTCAAGCGCCTGGGGCTCTATGAGCGCCTGCTGGCGGCCGGCGGGCATCACGTGATGCGCCATGCCACCTTCGACGTGGGCCGCGATCCGGGCCTGGCGGAAGCCGAGGCTCTGCCTCTCAGCCTGTTTCGCGAGGGTGTGCCGGGGCCGTTGTGCCTGGGCCACCCGCTGCATTGCCAGACCCTGTTCGACGCAGCGGTGGACGCGGGTGTGGAAGGGCTGCGCGGCGTGCAGGTGCTGGAGACGGTGGGCGGCGCCGAGCCTCGCGTGGTGTTCGAGCATGCAGGCCGCACCCGCACGGCTGTGGCCCGGTTGCTGGTCGGCGCGGACGGCCGGACGTCGCAGGTGCGTGAGGGCGCGGGCATCACCCTGCATCAGGACAAGCCGCACCACTGGTTCGCCGGCCTGCTGGTCGAGGGCGCAGAGGGCTGGAGCGAGGACCTGCAGGCAATCGGCACCGAGGGCGACTTCGGCTTCCTCGCGTTTCCGCAAGGGGGAGGCAAGGTGCGCGTCTATGGCGGCTATGCCCTGGACGAAGCGCGCCGGTTCAAGGGGGAGGACGGCCCGCGCCGCTTCCTCGACGCCTTCGCGGTCAGCTGCAGCCCGGCCAACCGGCACCTCGTCGAGGGCAAGCCGGCGGGGCCCCTGTTCGCCTACGTCAACGCCGATGCCTGGACGGACGCGCCGTTTGGCGACGGCGTGGTGCTGGTCGGCGACGCCGCCGGCTGGAACGACCCGATCATCGGCCTGGGGCTCTCGATCACCTATCGCGACGTGCGGATCGTCAGCGACATCCTGAAGGCCTCCGACGACTGGTCGCCCGCCGCCTTTGCGCTCTATGCTGAGGAGCGGGCCGAGCGGATGCGGCGCCTGCGGTTCGCGGGCCAGCTGGTGTCGGCCATCGACATGGAGTTCGGCGAGGCCGCGGCCGCCCGGCGGCACAGCTATCACGCGCGCGCCACCGCCGATCCGAGCCTGCGAATGCATGCGTTCGCCGTGATGGCGGGCCCAGAGGCCGCGCCGCCGGAAGCCTTCACCGAAGCGTACCGCGCTCGGGTGCTGGCGGGCTGATGGACATCGCCGACTTCAACACCCGCTGGCTGGCCGCCTGGAGCGCCAAGGATGTGCCCACCCTGCTGGCTTTCTACGCCGAGGACTGCGTCTACACGGATGCGCAGACCGCCGGGGGGATCACCGGACACGCCGCTCTGGGGGCCTACCTGACCGGCCTGTTCGCCGCGACGCCGCCGATGACCTACACGGCGGACGAGACCTGGCCGATCGCGGGCGGATTCTGCGGCCGGTGGTACTGCGAGATCGGACCCGGCGGGTCGGGCGGTCGGCTGCGCGGCTTCGACCTGGTGATCCTGACGGGAGATCGGATCGCTCTCAACGAGGTCTACGTGCACCAGATGCCCGCATGACGCCCGACATCTGCCGCCCGGCGCTGATCGACGCCGCCTGGCTGACGGCTGTTCTCCAACAGGGCGGGGTGGATGCAGTGGTCTCCGGTTTCGAGGCCGCCAATGTGGGATCGGGCCAGATCGGGGAGAGCGTGCGGTTCAAGCTGACCTACGCGCGGGATGCGGACGGCGCGCCGCGCTCGATCGTGGGCAAGTTTCCCTCGCCGGACGAGGACAGCCGCCGCACGGGCGTGATGCTGGGCAACTATGTGCGCGAGGTGAATTTCTATAAGCATCTGGCGGCCGACGCCCTCGTGGCGACGCCGCGCTGTTGGTTTACGGAAGCCGATGAGGCGACCGGCGAGTTCGTGCTGATGATGGAGGATTTGGCGCCGGCGCAGCAGGGCGACCAGCTGCGGGGCGTCACCCTGGATCAGGCGCGCGTGGCGGTCGAGCAGG
>JANPKX010000242.1:0-8249 GCA_031426235.1 Alphaproteobacteria bacterium
GCGATGACCATGGTCGCCGCGACGAAGTAGGCGCGCAGCTCGATGCCCATGCCGACCGTGTACATGTGGTGCGCCCACACGACGAAGCCGACGAAGCCGATGGCCACCATGGCGTAGGCCATGGCCAGATAGCCGAACACGGGCTTCTTGGAGAAGGTCGAGACGATGTGGCTGATCATCCCGAAGCCGGGCAGGATCAGGATATAGACCTCGGGGTGACCGAAGAACCAGAACAGGTGCTGGAACATCACCGGGTCGCCACCGCCGGCCGCGTCGAAGAAGTGGGTGTGAAAGTTGCGGTCCGTGAGCAGCATGGTGATCGCGCCGGCCAGCACGGGCAGCGAGAGCAGCAGCAGGAACACGGTCACCAGGATCGACCACACGAACAGCGGCATGCGGTGCAGGGTCATGCCTGGCGCGCGCATGTTGAAGATCGTGGTGATGAAATTGATGGCGCCCAGGATCGAGCTGGCGCCAGCCAGGTGGATCGACAGGATCGCACAGTCCATCGCCGGACCCGTGTGTCCAAGCGTGGATAGCGGCGGATACAGCGTCCAGCCCCCGCCGAAGCCCTTGCCCGGGCCGCCGTCGACGAACATCGAGACCAGCAGCAGCGCCCAGGCCGCGACCAGCAGCCAGAACGAGATGTTGTTCATCCGCGGGAACGCCATGTCAGGCGCGCCGATCATGAGAGGGACGAACCAGTTGCCGAACCCGCCGATCATGGCGGGCATGACCATGAAGAAGATCATGATCAGGGCGTGGCCGGTGACCACCACGTTGTAGCCGTGCTTGGACGCCTCTGGCATGGGCAGGCCGAAGCCGCCCAGCTGATCCAGCAGCGAACCCTTCACGAAGACCTGGATCCCAGGTTCGAACAGCTCCCAGCGGATCAGGCCAGAGAGCGCGCCGCCCACCAGGCCCGCCATGATGGCGAACAGGATGTACAGCGTGCCGATGTCCTTGTGGTTGGTGGACAGGAACCAGCGGGTGAAGAACCCCGGCATGTGGTCGTGGTCGTCGTGGTGATCGTGAGCAGCGGCAGCTTGAGCCATGTTAAGCAAGTCCCAGCTTATTTCGAAGCCGGCGCCGCGGCAGCGGGCGCAGGCGTGGCGGCGGGCGCCGCAGGTTCAGAAACGGTGGCGGCGGCAGGGACCGCGGCGGTCGCCGCGGCGGGAGCCGGCGCGGGCCCGGAGAGCGAGACGGCCGGGGGCGAAACCGCCCCGCCTAGCGTTCCGCCCTTCTTGGCGACCCAGGCGTCGAAGTCGGCCTGGCTGACCACCCGAACCTCGATCGGCATGAAGGCGTGCTCGACGCCGCAGAGCTCGCGGCAGTTGCCGTAGTAGACGCCGATGCGGTCGGCCTTGAACCACGTCTCCTGAAGGCGGCCCGGGACGGCGTCCGCGATGATGCCGAACGAGGGCACCGCGAAGGCGTGGATGACGTCGGCGCCGGTCACCTGCACCCGGACCACCTTGTTCACGGGCACCACCAGGGGCTCGGTCACGGCCAGCTTATAGGGCACGCCCGCGGCATCGGCCTTGTCCTCAGGCAGGATGTTCGAGACGAACTCGCCGATCTTCTGGTCCGGGTATTCATAGCCCCAGTACCACTGATAGCCGGTCGCCTTGATGGTCAGGTCGGGCTTGGGCATGTCGTTGTAGGCGAACAGCAGCCGGAACGAGAAGTACGAGATGAAGGCCAGGATCAGAACCGGGGCCAAGGTCCAGATGACCTCGACCGTGGTGTTGTGGCTCCACTTGGCCGGCACCGGGTTGGCCCGCTTGTTGTAGCGGACGACCACCCAGATCAGCAGCCCCAGCACGAACAACGTGATGACCGTGATGATCGGCAGCAGGATGATGTTGTGGAACCAGATGGCGTCGTCGCGCAGGGGCGTCACGCCGGGCTGCAGGTCCATGGCGCCGTCGGTCGGCTGGCCAATCTTATCCGCAGCCCAGGCGGAGGCGCTGAAGAACGCCATGCCGGCGCCGGCGATGGCTCCGCTCGCCCGCATTCTAATTCCGTGAAAACTCGCCAATGAAAAACTAGACGTCATGTCCCCTCGGTCTGGCTTGGCCGGCGGCGACCCGCAAGGACGGGCGAATAACCACCCCCGGCTTTCAGGGAAGGACGCAGTGGCAGGCTCTTCGCCGCCCAGTCGGCCCCTTTGCGCGGTGCATACGCGCATCGCGGGGGCTTGCCAAGGCATCAGGGCGCCAAGATTGCCCGAGCAGTGTTTGCCGAATGCGCCAGGGTGACGCCACCCCTTGCAATGCCTATCTTGCCTGTATGAACGAACCCGTCCCTGCCCCCTCGATCCTCGACGCCGCCGGCGTGGACCCCGCCCGCGCCCAGGACATCCTTGGCAACGCCCTGCGCGGCGCCGACGACGGCGAGCTCTTCGTCGAGCGCTCCGAGAGCGAATCGTTCCTGTTCGATGATGGGCGCCTGAAGTCAGCCGCCTATGACGCGACCGAAGGCTTCGGCCTCCGCGTGGTCGCGGGCGAGACCGCCGGGTACGCCCACGCCAGCGAAATCTCCGAGGCGGCGATCCGGCGCGCGGCCGACTCGGCCTCGCTGGCCAAGCGCGGTTACGCCGGCGCGCCCGCTGAGGCGCCGCGTTCCACCAATGTCCGGCTCTATGGTGAAGAGAACCCGCTCTCCTCGCCCGGGTTCTCCGACAAGGTGGCGCTGCTGCAGGAGATCGACGCCTGGGCCCGCGCCCGCGACCCGCGCATCGTGCAGGTCATGGCCTCGATCGCCGGGGAGCGACGCACGGTCGAGATCGTCCGTGCGGACGGCCGGCTGATTCGCGACGTGCGACCCTTGTGCCGGATCAACGTCCAGGTGACCGTCGAGCGCGATGGCCGCCGCGAGAACGGCTACACCGGCGCCGGCGGGCGTGCCGGGTTCGAGGCCTGGATCACCCCCGACAAGTGGCAGGCCCAGGTCGACGAGGCGCTGCGGCAGGCTTTGGTCAACCTCGACGCCGTCCCCTGCCCGGCCGGCGAGATGGACGTCGTGCTGGGTCCCGGCTGGAACGGCGTGCTGCTGCACGAAGCCGTCGGGCATGGGCTGGAAGGCGACTTCAACCGCAAGGGTACCTCGGCCTTTTCCGGCCGCATCGGCGAGCGGGTGGCCGCGCCCGGCGTGACCGTGTTCGACGACGGCACGCTGCCGGGCCGCCGCGGATCGCTGACCATCGACGACGAGGGCACGCCGACCGAGCGGACGGTGCTGATCGAGGACGGTATTCTCGTCGGCTACATGCACGACCGGATGAGCGCGCGGCTGATGGGGATGGCGGCGACCGGCAATGCGCGGCGCCAGTCCTACGCCCACATGCCGATGCCGCGCATGACCAATACGGCGATGATGAACGGAACCTCGAACCAGGCCGAGATGATCGCCTCGACGAAGCGCGGCCTCTTCTGCGCCAACTTCGGCGGCGGCCAGGTGGACATCACCAACGGCAAGTTCGTCTTCCAGTGCACCGAGGCCTATCTGATTGAGAACGGAAAGATCACCACGCCCGTCAAGGGCGCTACCCTGATCGGCGATGGGCCGTCGGCGCTGACCCGCGTCACCATGATCGGCGACGACTTCGACTTCGACGCTGGCGTCGGGGTCTGCGGCAAGGCCGGCCAGAGCGTGCCCGTCGGCGTGGGGCAGCCCTCGCTGAAGATCACCGGCCTGACCGTCGGCGGGACCAGCGTCTAGGCCTCTCTCCCACGCGAGGCAGGGAAGGCAGGCTCAGCCGTCGGCCTTGGCGGCCGTGCTCCGGCCCAGGCGATTGATCCGCATCAAGGTGTCGTCGAGGCGACGGCGCCAGATGCTTGGTTATGATCCCTGACCCGAGCGCGCCCTTGACCTCCACAGCGCGTCGTATCGCTCGGATCGTCGGTCCGACCGCCATAGCCTTGGCGGCGACCGAGTCGGCGAACATGCACATCTTCGCCGCCCAGACGGCGCCCGTGGTCTATCTGAACGGCGCCGTCCTCTTCGTGGGCGGGGTGGCCATCGTCCAGGCGCACAACCTCTGGACCCGGGGCTGGCCCCTGCTGGTGACGCTCACCGGCTGGGCGGTCACGGCCGTCGGGCTCTTCCGAATGATCGCGCCGACGGCGGCTCAGGCCAAGGAAGGCCCGATGACGAACGCCATCTTCATCGCGCTGCTGGGGCTCGGCGGCGCACTGTCCTTCCTGGGATACCGGCCAACGGGCGGCCGGCGCCGATAGGGGCGGAGCCTCAGACCTCAGCCTTGGCCACTGTCGTCCGGTCGGCCCCGTGCGCCCAGCCTTTGATCAGGAAGCTCAAGGCCACAAACACCACCCCGCAGACCACGCCTGCCCAGCCGAGCTTGCCGAAGCCGTCCATCGAGGTCGCGAAGGCCGCCGCCGGGTCCAGCACCTGGCCGCCGACGGTCTCGGTCCCCATCAGGCCGGCGATCCGGCCGCCGACGAACTGCGCGATGGACGAGGCCAGGAACCAGACGGCCATCATGAACGACACCACCTTGGCGACGCTGAGCTTGGTGATCTGGGACAGGCCCACCGGCGACAGGAACAGCTCGCCCGTCGTGTGCAGCATGTAGAGCAGGCCCAGCGTGTAGAGCGGCATCTTGTATTCGACGGCCAGGCCTTGGGTCCAAACCACCACCAGGAACCCCAGGCCGACCTGCAGCAACCCGAGCCCGAACGTGAGCGTCGGATCGGGCATGCGGTTTCGCCGACCCAGATAGGTCCACATCGCGGCGAACAGCGGCGCGAAGATCAGGATGAAGCCGGCGTTGAACGACTGGGTCTGGGCCGCGTCGATGCCCATCAGGTCCACGTTGCGGGCCGCGAACAGGTTCAGCGACGTGCCGGCCTGTTCGAAGAGGGTGAAGAACACCACGGAGCCGAAGATCAACACCATGGCCAGCATCATCCGCTCGCGCTCGACCTTGTCGCACTGGGTGATCATGAACCAGCCGATGAAAAGCAACGAGGCGACGATCGAGATGGCCAGGGCGTAGCCGACCAGCTGGTTGCTCTGCACCAGGAACCACACGGGGATTACCCCCAGCACACCGCCCAGATAGATCAGCCACTCGCGGTTCAGCGGCCCGGCCACCTTGGCGGCCAGCAGCTCCGGGTTCGGCGGCTCGCCCTTGCCCTCGAGATGCTTCTTGCCCAACACAAAGACGACGAAGCCTGCGGCCATGCCGACGCCGGCCAGGCCGAAGCCCGCCCACCAGCCGAAGTCGGTGCCCAGCCAGCCGCACAGGACCGAGGCCCAGAAGGCCCCCAGGTTGATCCCGTAATAGTAGAGGGTGAAACCGGAATCCCGACGGGGGTCGCCCTGGGGGTACAACTGGCCAACGATGGTCGAGATGTTGGGCTTCAGGAAGCCGACGCCCATGATGATCAGCGAGACCGCCAGGTAGAACGCGTTCTTGCCGAATGGATCGACCACGCTCTTCAGTTCATAGGAGCCCTTGGGCATGACGGCCGGCAAGGGGCCGCCGGGCGCCATGTCCTTCACCTCCAGCCCGCCCTCGGCGGTGGCGGCGAATTCGTGCGGCTGGCCGCCTACCATCACCCGGACCTGGCGTTCCTCCATCCGGCCTTCGATGGCGACCTCATAGCTCTGTCCGGCATAAACCAGCGTCTGCCGGGCCGGCGTCCCCTCCACCGCCATGGTCATGTGGCCCGCGACCAGCAGCAGGGCGCCGAAAGCCACGGCCTTGCGCGTCCCCAGCCAACGGTCCGCCAGCAGCCCGCCGACCAGCGGGAGCAGGTAAACCAGCGAGGTGTAGGAGCCGTACTGCGCGCCCGCGGTCTTGTCGTCGAACAGCAGGTGCTGGGTCAGGTAGAAGATCAGGATGCCGCGCATTCCGTAGTAGGAGAATCGCTCCCACATCTCGGCGAAGAACAGGATGATCAGGCCGCGCGGATGGTTGCGCAGCAGCTGGATCAGCACCGGGATGCCGGTGACGAGCGTGATGACGATGCCGATCACGAGGATGAGGTTCATGGGCAGAGAGATTCCGTTGCGTCGGCCGGGCCGCGTCCGGCATAGCGCCGACCGGCCTGATTTGGCGCGACACAATCACGCGGACCCGGTCAAGACAAGCAAGCCTGCCCTTGGCGGCCTCGCATCGGGAGCCCGCGGGGCCGGCGCGCGTTTGGACCTTGAAGGAGCTCCACGATGAAGACGCCCGGCCCGGACCACCCCATCACCATCACGCCCGCGGGAAAGCGCTGGCGGGCGAAGTTCAACGACCATGTCATCGCCGACAGCGCTGACGCCCTGGTGCTGCAGGAAGCCCGCTATCCACCGGTGGTTTATTTCCCGCGCGACGACGTCGCCATGGAATACATGACCCGCACGGACCGCTCGACCAACTGCCCGTACAAGGGCGACGCGGCCTACTACTCGCTGAAGATGGACGGTGACCTGGCCGAGAACGCGGTCTGGACCTATGAGGCGCCCTACCCGGCGATGACGCAGATTGCGGGGCGGCTGGCCTTCTACCCGAACGTGGTCGAGCTCTATGACGTCGACGGGGCGGTTGTGAACCCCCACGGCAAGGGCCACGAGCCGGGCGCGGACGGCGAAATGGATGTGAACGCGGTGATCCAGCACACCGACTCGGGCAGCGGCGCTTCCCAGCGCGAGCCGTGGCCGACGAATGTCCGAGGTCCGGACGACGCTACTTGAGGGTGTCGCGGCCCTGAGCCAGACGCCAGCCGGTATACTCGGCCTCGTTGGTGACTTCGCGGATGCACCAAGCGGGGATTTCCACCGCCATGGCCGCCATGCGGTTCGAGGCCTCGCATTCGGCCGTGACGAGGCCATCGAGCGGGCCTTCGAAGACGTCGACGGTGAAGCCGCCGAGCTTGTAGCGCCGCTTGACCACATGCTGGCCCGGAAGGCCCGCCAGCGCCTGATACTCGCCGGCGTTGAGATAGAGGTTGGTCATCGGCCCGACCAGCGGGTTGTCCGGCGCGTACTTCTTGGCCAGCTTGTACTCCATCTCCCCCGTTGCCAGGTGGTGGATGGAGCGCAGGCGCATGCGGCCGCCTTCGATGTAGAGGTCGGAGATGCGGCGAACGTCCAACTCGTTCAGCGGCGGGAGCTTGGCGAGATCCACCAGGAAACGGCGCTCGGCGACCCAGTGGGCGTATTTCGGAAGTTTCGAAGGCATCCGTCCTCGCGAGTTGGCGTCGGCTAAGGTCGGGCCCCCGCCCGCTGCGTGGTCATGGTGGCGCCAGAATAGGACGCCGGGCGGCTACCGTCGAGCTTAGTAGGCGAAGTCCTCGAAGACCCGGCCCGCATCGCCGGCCCAGCGCGTGTTGTAGAGATCCAGCAGGCGCTCGGCCGGGGTGATGCCGCTGTGGGCGATCTGTTCCAGCTCGGTCAGGTAGCCGGTCTCGTCGACCATGCCGCCCGAGAGGCGGTTGCGGGCCTTCAAACCCTGGCGCGCGATGGCCACCATGTCGATGGCGACGTCCTGCACCGAGCGCCCGGCGATCTGCGCCTTCAGCCCCAGGCGGGCCACGTCGGCGCGCAGGCGCTCATGGTCCTCGATCTTCCAGTCCTTGCAGAGGTCCCAGGCGGCGGCCAGGGATGGCGCGTCGTAGAAGATGCCCATCCAGAGCGCCGGCAGGGCGCAAAGGCGGCTCCAGGGCCCGGCGTCGGCCCCGCGCATCTCCAGGTACTTCTTCAGCCGCACCTCGGGGAAGATCGTGGTCGTGTGGTCGGCCCAGTCCTTGATGCTGGGTCGCTGGCCCGGCATCTCGTCCAGCTTCCCGTCCATGAACTGGGAGAACGAGCGGCCCGCCAGGTCGATGTACCGGTCGCCGCGCTTGGCGAAATACATCGGCACGTTCAGCGCGTAGCGCGCATAGGTCTCGAAGCCGAAGCCCTCCTGGAACACGAAGTCCAGCATGCCCGTGCGGTCGGGGTCGGTGTCGGTCCAGACGTTGGCGCGGGCGGAGACGAATCCCGACGGCTTACCCTCGATGAACGGCGAATTGGCGAAGAGGGCGGTGCAGATGGGCTGCAGGGCGAGGCTGGTGCGGAACTTCGCCACCATGTCGGCCTCGCTCGCAAAGTCGAGGTTCGCCTGGACCGTACAGGTGCGGAACATCATGTCGAGGCCGAGACCGCCGACCTTCGGCATGTACTGCCGCATGATCTTGTAGCGGCCCTTGGGCATGATCGGGATCTCGTCGCGCCGCCAGGTGGGGGCGTGGCCG
>JANPKX010000243.1:0-7989 GCA_031426235.1 Alphaproteobacteria bacterium
AAGAACCCCGACCAGTACGATAAGCTGCGCGCTGACCCCTCGCTGATCACACCCATGGTGTCTGAGACGATCCGCTGGCAGACCCCGCTGGCGCACATGTCGCGCATCGCAACGCGCGACGTGGAGTTGGGCGGCAAGACCATCAAGGCCGGCGACACGGTGGTGATGTGGTACGTCTCGGGGAACCGCGACGAGGCCCAGATCGACAACCCCAACGCCTACGACATCGAACGCGAACGCCCGCGCAACCACCTGTCCTTCGGCTTCGGCATCCACCGCTGCGTCGGCAACCGGCTGGCGGAACTGCAACTCACCATCATCTGGGAAGAAATCCTGAAGCGCTTCCCGCGGGTTGAGCTGGCGCGCGAGCCGCAGCGGACCCACTCGGTGTTCGTGAAGGGCTACGAGACCCTGCCGGTGATCATTCCCGCGCGGGCGTGATCGCGGCCTTGGCGAGGGCCAGGGGCAGATAGCGGTCCAGTTGCGCCAGGACGGCGCGGTAGGCCGCCATGGGCTTGCCCCAGGCATCGGGGATGGCGACGTCCTCGCCGCTGGCGTAGGCGGCCAGGGTGAAGACCTTGGGCCGCGCCTCGGGGTGCGCGGCCAGCACCTTCTCGCGATGGGCGGGTGTCATGGTCAGCACCACGTCGGCGTGGGCCACATCGGTGGCTGTCAGAGGCCGCGCCCGGCGCGCCGCGACATCGAACCCCCTCGCGGCCATCAGGATACGGGCATTGGCCTCAGGCGCTTCGTCGAACGGATCGACGTCCAATCCGCGCGAGATCACGGCGATGTGGAGGCCGCGCCGTTCCGCCAAGGCGCGCGCCAGGGTCTCCGCCATCAGGCTTCGGCCTGTGTTGCCCGTGTCCACAAACGCGATCTTGACGGGCTCTGACGCGCCGAAGGCGGGCGCCGCCAGGGCCGCCCACAGCGCCAGAGACGCGCCGCGACGGGTCAGCATCCGTCGCGACTGCAGGCCGCCTTGCCGCCGGTTCTGGACATGGCCGCCTGGTCGGCCAGCCGTCGCCGTTCCCACTCTTCGGGCGTGGCGCAGATCTTCTTCTTGAAGTGCGACCCCATCACCGGCTCTGTGACGCATACTTTTTCCGGCTTGGCCGCCGCTGGCGGCTTCGCGGACGACGTGGTCGCCGCCACGGGCGGTTCGGCCTTGCTGGCCGGTTCGGCCGCCTGCGCCATCAGCGCCCCCGCCAGGACAATCGCCGCCGTGATCATGCATCCCCTCCGCTTCTGCTGCGTGATGGTAGAGGCGCCAGAGCGCCTGGTGAACTGCGCCAGTGAAATCAAAATCCGCACCGGGGCTGGCGCTGTCCCACGGCATTGCTAGTTTGCGCGCTTTCCAGGCCTCCAGAGGAAACCCAAAGCGCATGTTCTCGCACATCATGATCGGGACGAACGACCTGACCCGCGCCAAGACCTTCTATGACGCCCTGCTGGGCACGCTGGGCGTTCCGCCGGCGATGCAGGACGGTCACCGGATCTTCTACCTGACCCCGGCCGGCATCTTCTCGGTCTCGCTGCCGATCGACGGACAACCCGCCACGGCCGGCAACGGCGCCACCATCGGTTTCGCCTGCGCGTCCGGCGAGCAGGCCGACGCCTGGCACGCGGCGGGCGTGGCCAACGGCGGGACCAGCATCGAGGATCCGCCCGGCGTGCGTGAGGGCGGCATGGGCAAGATGTACCTGGCCTACCTGCGCGATCCCGACGGCAATAAGCTCTGCGCCCTGCACCGGATGTAGGCCCGCAGGCGCTCGGAGCTGGCCGTTCAACTCGGCTCCGAGTCGCTGTACCGGACGGCGACCAAAACGCTGCGAGTAGACCATGACCGACGCCGCCCCCACGCTTCAATCCACCCTCGGCCAGGTGCGCGTGGTGAGCCGCGAGCCGGGACGCGCCGCTATCGAGTATGAGGTGGGGCCGCACATGTGCCACTCTGGCGGTGTGGCCCAGGGCGGCTTCGTCTGCGGCTGGATCGATGCGGCCATGGCCCACGCCTCCATGGCGCTGACGCCGGACATGACGCCGATGTCGCTGGAGCTCAAGGTCAGCTTCTTTGCGCCCGTCCGGCCTGGCCGGGTGATCGCCGAGGCCTGGATCGAGCGCGCTGGCCGCTCCACCTGCTTTGCCGAGGGCCGCCTCCTGAACGCGGCCGGTGATGTGCTGGCCCGGGCCAGTTCCACCATCCGCCTGATCCCCAGCGCCGCCGTTCAGGCCAGCACGCAGCGCGCGATGAGCGCCAAGTAGAGCGGCAGGCGGTGAACGATCCTGAAAACCTGCGGATCATCTCGCGCCTGTCGATGGACTATGTGGTGTCGATCTACAGCGCCATCCTGCGCGGCAGCCGGCATGATCCCATCGACGCCCTGATCCTCAGCGTGGTGGCCGTGGCCAATGTGGCCCACCTCAACGCCGACAAGACCCAATCGCGGGCCTATGCCGACATCGACAGTCCAGAGCCCATGGCGATCAAACGGCCGATCAGCCGCAATGCGGTCGCTCTGTCCCTTGGCCTGCCGTACGAGACGGTCCGCCGTCGGGTCCAGAAGCTGCTGGACCAGGGCTCCCTCATCGAACACGAGGGCGGTCTGGTCGGCGCCAACGAGGTCGCCGATCCGCAGATGGTCCGCGCCATGGCCGAACAGAACGCCCTGCTGCTGCGGCGTCTGGTCCGCAACCTGCGCGATCAGGGCGTCGAGGTCTGAGGCGGGCGGGGCAAGCCGCGCTTCGTTACCGTCAAGGTTCGTCTTTCGTTCGCAGGCGACTGCCGCTACGCTCAGGCGGTGTCCGCGCTGCCCCCGACTCTCCAGCTCGCCCCCGCGCTCGTGGTTCTGCCCGGGCCGCGGTGCGCCGTCTGCACGCCGGCGGGGGACGCCCAGCCGATCCGGCCGCCGGACGCGCGGGAGATGTTTGGCGCGGCTCCCGTGGTGCTGGCGCACGCGGCGATGACAGCGCGGCGGCTGGGGCTCCCCGCCCCGCCGCGCACGCCCCGGATTTTTGATGTGCTGGAACTTTTCGCCTTCGTGCGGCCGGCCCAGTTCACGGCGCCCTCGGCCGCGGGGCTCGCCCAGGTGCTGGGGCTGGCTGAGCCCAAGGGTCCTGAGGCCCAGGCCGCCGCGCTGCACACGGCGGCGCGGACCCTGCTGGCCGAACTGGCCGCCGCCCCGACGCCCAGCCGCGAGGAGGCGCTGGCGGTGGCCGAGACCCTGGCCCGGGGCGGCTGGCCGTGGGGGGCGGCCTGCATCGGGGCGCTGCGCAGCCAGCTCCCCGGCAACCAGTTCCGCACCTCAGGCCTCGACGTCTGGGCGCGCCTGGGCGAGTGGGAAGCCGAGGCGCCGCCGGGCGAGCCGGGATCCAAGCCCGTTGCCGCCGCCGACGCCGCCGCGCGGCTGGCCGAACTGCTCACCCGCCACGGCCTGGACGAGGCGCGGCCGACCCAGGCGGATTATGCGGCGCAGACCGCCTATGTGTTCCAGCCACGCGAGCGGGAAGGTGAGCCGCGGATGATGCTGGCCGAGGCCGGCACGGGGGTCGGCAAGACGCTGGGCTATCTGGCGCCGGCCTCGCTCTGGGCCGAGGCGAACGGGCCGGCCGTCTGGGTCTCGACTTACACCCGCGCCCTGCAGCGCCAGATCGAGCGGGAGAGCCGCGCGCTCTATCCCGACGAGGCCGTGCGCGCGAAGAAGGCCGTGGTCCGCAAGGGCCGCGAGAACTATCTGTGCCTGCTGAATTTCCAGGATCAGGTGAACGCGGCCCAGTTGGGCGGAGCGGATCTGGTCGGCATGGCGCTGACCGCGCGATGGACCCGGGCGACCCGCGACGGCGACATGACGGGCGGCGACTTCCCGGCCTGGCTCTCGACCCTGTTCGCCGTGCCCAGCGCGGGGCAGGCCAGCTCTGCGAACCTGGTCGACCGGCGCGGCGAGTGCGTCCATGCGGGGTGCCAGCACTACCGGACCTGCTTCGTGGAGAAGGCGATCCGGGGCTCGCGGCGCGCCGACCTGGTGATCGCCAACCATGCCCTGGTGATGAGCCAGGCGGCCTTCGACGGCGCCCGCGCGGCCCGGGGCTCGAAGGGCGATGCGGAGACGACGCAGCTCAAACGGATCGTGTTCGACGAGGGCCACCACCTGTTCGACGCGGCCGACTCGGCCTTCTCGGCCGCGCTGTCGGGTCAGGAGGCCGCCGAGATGCGGCGCTGGATCCGCGGACCCGAGGGCCGGGGGCGACGGGGGCGCGGGCTAGAGGCGCGCCTGCTCGACATCCTGGGCGGCAGTGAGTCGGCGCGCGAGGCCCTGGTCGCCGTGCTGCACGCCGCCGCCGCCCTCCCGGGCGAGGGCGCCTCGGCGCGGATCGCGCCGCCCAACGGCGAGGTGAACCCGATCGGCCCTATCGAGGCGTTCCTGGTGGCCGTGCTGGAGCAACTGCGCGCCCGGTCCGCCGCTTCGGACATCGGCATGGAGTGCAACGCCCGCCCGGCCATCGACCTGGTCCGGGAGACCGCGCGCGAGGCGGCCCAGGCGCTGGCCCGGATCGAGGCGCCTCTGCTCGCCCTGGCGCGGGCGCTGGAAGACCTGCTGGACGATGAGGCCGCGACGCTATCCGGCACGGAACGGGCGCGTATTGAAGGGGCTTTGAGGGGGCTCGATCGGCGGGCGCGCATGCAACTGCCCGCCTGGCGCTCGATGCTGCAGGCGATCGACGAGAACGCGGAAGACGATCCGGATTTCGTCGACTGGTTCGACGCCAACTTCGCCTTCGGCCGGGTGATCGACGCGGCCTGCCGCCGCCACTGGGTCGATCCCACCGAGCCCTTGAACAACGCCGTCATCGCGCCGGCGCACGGCGTCCTGGTGACCTCCGCCACCCTGGCCGACCCGACCCTGACCGATCCGTTCGCCCTGGCCGAGATGCGGACCGGCGCCGCACGCCTGCCGGACCGGCCCAAGACGCTGAAGCTCGCCTCTCCATTCGACTATGTCGCCAACAGCCGTGCCCTGGTGGTCACCGATGTCAGCAAGGACGACGCCCGCCAGGTGGCCGCGGCCATGCGCGAGCTGTTCCTGGCCGCCGGCGGCGGGGGCCTGGGCCTGTTCACGGCGATCCGCCGTCTGAAGATCGTGCACGAGCGGATTGCCGGGCCTCTGGCCGACAAGGGCATCGCCCTCTACGCCCAGCACGCCGATCCGCTGGAGGTGGGCGCCCTGGTGGACATCTTCCGGGCCGAGGAAGACGCCTGCCTGCTGGGCACCGATGCGGTGCGCGACGGCGTCGACGTGCCGGGCCGCTCGCTGAGGCTGCTGGTGTTCGACCGGGTGCCCTGGCCGCGCCCGGATATCCTGCACAAGGCCCGTCGCGCGCGGTTCGGCGGCAAGAGCTATGACGACACCCTGGCCCGGGGCCGGATCGCCCAGGCCTTCGGCCGCCTGATCCGCCGCGCGGACGACAAGGGGGTGTTCGTGATGCTGGACGCCGCCGCACCCACCCGCCTGTTCGCGGGCCTGCCGCCGGGCGTGGAGATCCAGCGGGTCACCCTGGTCGAGGCGATCGAGCAGGTGGAGGCGTTTCTGCGCCCGGCTTGAGGTATGAGTTCGGTATTTGTTCTCTATCTATGGTGTGCTATTGTCTAGCTTGCGATTGCGGTCGTACGATCTTCAGGGTTGTCGTTTCTGCAGGCGCCGATGAGGGCCGCTGGGGGAATACAAATGCGAAGGTTCGCCTGCGCCTTGATGATCGGCGTCCTCAGCTACATGCCAGCCCAAGCGGCGGATCGGCCGCTGAACAAGGAAGGTTTCTGGCGGGTCGGGGCCGACGATGATGTCTGTATCGCCTCCATTGAGATCGAGGGCGGCGCGACGATCGTGTTCTCCGGCACTGACGGAGGTGTCAGCTTCGCGGTGGCGGGCAAGAAGAGCCTGCGACCCGGTCGCAAGGGCGTGATGTCGACCGAAGCCTATGCGTTCAACTTTACCCCTGAGTACAGCGAGGACCGTGACTATCTGTACGTCGATGACGTGCTCAATGACCGTGCGCTGGCGGCGCTCCGGCTGGCGACAGTGTTGCGATTCGACGTGGACGGTCGTCTGGTCGCCGGCGCCGATCTCACCGACACCGGATTTGAAGGCGCCCTGGACGCGCTGATTGAATGCTCAAAAGGCCGCTCCGGCTGGTGGGGAGAGGGCGCGAAAGACGGCGGCGACAGCGAGCAGCGCGCCGCCCAGTACGAGCCCAAAGGCGACGGTACAGGCACCGGTTTCTTCATCAGCGCCGAGGGCCTAGCGGTCACCGCGGCCCACGTGGTCAAGGGATGCAAGCGTGTGGAATCGCCACGTTGGGGCGACGTCCGGGTGCTGGCGGCCGATGAACGCGCGGACCTTGCGGTGTTGAAGGCTCCCGCGGCCAGCGGCCAGTTCCTGTTGCTCCGGGCTCGAGGTCCGCGGCTGGGCGAGGCGGTGTCCGCCGCGGGGTATCCATTCGGCCAAAGTCTTGGTTCCGGTCTGAAGATCACGACGGGTGTGGTCAGCGGCCTGTCCGGTCTGGAGGGCGACCGCGGATACTTCCAGCTCTCCGCGCCCATTCAGCCGGGCAATAGCGGCGGGCCGGTGATCGACGCGGAGGGCGCCCTGATTGGCGTGACCGCCGCAAAGCTGAACGAACTGGCCGTGGCCAAGGCCACGGGGCAATTCCCGCAGAACGTGAACTTCGCGGTGCCGGTCACGATCCTACAGTCGTTCCTCGAGGAGAATGGCGTCGCCTACAAGACCGCGACGGGTCCGCAGGCCACCACGCCCGCCATGCCGGGCTACACCTTCAACCTTGTCTGCCGCCGTTGAGGGCGACGTCAGGCGGCCCGGTTCAGGCTTTCGAACAGGTCCGCGGGCCAGGGCGAGGAATAGGGAGTGAGGGCCAGCTGCTGGCGCACCGCCTCGACCGGCTGGTCCCAGAGGTCCTCCCACCGCACGCCCAGCAGCGGCGGGCTTTGGCGGCCGTGGGCCCAGGCGCCGAGGATGGTGTCCAGGATGACGTTCGCGCCCGGCGGCCGTTCGAAGGCGATCCGCGCCAACACCATGGCCAGGAACATCGCCGAATAGGGGTGCCCGAACTGTCCCATCTGGAAGGCGGAGATCGCCACCTCGTGCAGGCCTGTGGTCTCGTAGCCGGCCGTGATGTGCCACAGGTCGTGACACTGCAGGATGCGCGCGTTGACATAGGCCATGACCGGCGGCAGGCGTGACAGGCCAAGGCTCTCCCGGTCCAGCACTTCGAGGTCGAAGCCGTTCTCCACGATCAGCCGATGAAAGGCGCCGCCGAGGGAGTCGGGCGGGCAGGCCGCCAACTGGTCGCGGGTGAATGCCTGAGGATAGCCCTGGGCCACAGCCTGGTCCACGCCCGGGAAAGTCACGGCGGCCGCTGCCAACCGCGCGGTCAGCGTCGGATCCACCAAGCCGCAGAGTTCAGCGGTACGCGCGGTAACACCGCCGGCGCCGAGGGTTCCGGGCGGCGTCTCCAGCAGCGCCCAGAAGGCGGTCCAGAACTGAGGTGGGACGGGTGCGGCAGCGATCCGCTGCGCCTTGATCGGCGGCGCGGTGACGGGCGATCCCCCCCAGCCGTCGGCCGCGCCGTCGTAGATGGCGGCGAGACGTTCAGGATGGCTAGCCGCGGCGTGCAGACAGAGCGCAGCGAAGGCCTTGAGCCCCACGCCGGTCATCTCGCGTTTCAGTCCGATTGCCAGCGCCCGCGCATCGCCTGAGCCCGCGCCCGTCATGGCCTCAAATCCCCTGCGCCCCTCCGCAGTGATCATGCCGTACCCCCCGTCAGCGGTCCGCGACGCGGCCGCTGCTGAAGCCTAGCCT
The DNA here is from genome assembly GCA_031426235.1 of Alphaproteobacteria bacterium. Taxonomy (GTDB): domain Bacteria; phylum Pseudomonadota; class Alphaproteobacteria; order Caulobacterales; family Caulobacteraceae; genus Phenylobacterium. Next base: position 7,872 of record JANPKX010000243.1, read on the forward strand.
GCCAGTCCAAGGTAGAGCTTGTCGAGGGCCTTCAGCCGCCATTCTGCCGGCGCATCGCCGCCATGGCGGCTTCCAGCTCGGCCGGCGAGATCTTGCCGTCCTTGTTGGCGTCGACGAG
>JANPKX010000244.1:0-8233 GCA_031426235.1 Alphaproteobacteria bacterium
GAAGCGGCTGGGATCGAAACTGGGCAAGGTGATCGCCACGAAGGCGGCCAGGGCGGCCAGCTTGATCACAACCAGGATGAAATTGAGCCTGGCGCTCTCGTGCGTACCCAGAAGCAGCACGCCAGTGACGGCCAGGGCGATGACGATCGCGGGCACGTCGATGATCCCGCCCGCCAGCAACGAGGGCGCAACCGGCCAACCGGCTTGAAGGATCAATCCCGACGCATATCCCGACCAACCCACCGAGACGGCGCTGCAGACCAGGGTGTATTCGAGGATCAGGCTCCAGCCGACGATCCAGGCGACAGCTTCGCCCAGCGTCACATAGGCATAGGTGTAGGCGCTGCCGGCCTGCGGCGTCAGGCTGGCCATCTCGGCGTAGCAGAGCGCCGCCGTCGCGCAGATCGCCCCGGCGATGGCGAACGACAGGATCACCGCCGGTCCGGCAAGCCCCGCAGCCACGCCGGTGAGGGTGTAGATCCCGGTGCCGATGATCGCGCCCACGCCCAGCGCCAGCAGATGGGGCCAGCCCAGTGTGCGCCTGAGGTTGCCATCGATCCGCGGCTCTGACTCCAGGGCGCGGCGGCGCGTGACGAAGCTCATGTCCAGTCTCTCCCTGCACCTGCACCATGGCCCGCCCGGCGCCGGACTGCCAACCCTTGGCGGCAAGGCCCTTGGCAGCGGGGCCGTGGGGCGCCAGCCTCCCGGCTCTCTCAAGGATCCGACATGCGCCGCCTGCTCCTCGCCTTCGCCCTCGCGTTCGCCGCCATGCCGGCCCTGGCCGACGACAGCCCTCTCAAGGCCCTGGTGGCGGACTACGACAGCTACGCCCTGGGGCAGGATCCCATCGGTGCGGGCCGGGAGGGTGATCTGAAGGCCCTGGCTCGCCTGCCCGACGTCTCGCCCGGCCAGGACGCCCTGCGCCGCTCGACGTTCGAGGAGTTCAAGGGCCGGCTCGCCGCGATCGACCCTACCGGCCTGTCAGCCAGCGCCCGCCTCGACCGCGACATGCTGGCCTGGACATTGGACCGTCGTCTGCAGAGCCTGGCCTTCGATGAGAGTCGGATGCCGTTCAACAGCGACTCCGGCTTCGATCAGGATCCGGCCTACCTCGCGGCGACGACGCCAATCGTCAGCGAAGCCCAGGCTCAGGCGTGGATCGCCCGTTTGCGGGCGCTCCCGCGCTACTATGCCGCCAACATGGAAAATGCGCGTCGCGGGGTTGCGACCCGGCACACCCAACCGCGGATGACCGTCCTGGGCATATTGGCGCGCGCCCGCGCCGCCGCCGCCGGGCCGCTTGAGACCGATCCCCTGCTTGGGCCGCTGGACATGGCGAACCTGCCCGCAGCGACGCGGGCCGAGCTGAGGGCCGCCGCGCTTACGGTGTTGCGTGACCAGGTGCGCCCGGCGCAGCGCGATTTCGTCGCCTTCTTGGAAAAAGAATACCTGCCAGCAAGCCGCAAGGCGTTGTCCGCCCGATCGTTGCCCGGCGGCGAAGCCTACTACCGTTGGATGGTGGCGGACCATACGACCACCGACCTGACTCCGGACCAGATCCATGACCTGGGTCTGTCGGAGGTCCGGCGAATTCGCGCGGAAATGGACGAGGTCCGTATTCAGGCCGGCTTCACGGGGGATCTTGCCGCCTTCATCGCCATGCTCCGAAAGGATCCCCGCTTCTACGCCACCTCACGCCAGCAACTGCTGGAAAAGGCGTCGGAGATCGCCAAGCGGATCGATGACAAGCTTCCCGCCGTGTTCGGGGCCTTGCCGCGACTGACCTACGGTGTCCGCCCGGTTCCGGGCGAGATCGAAGAGACCTACACCACCGCCCGCTACTTCGAGGGGTCGGCCAAGCAGGGTCTGGCGGGGGGCTACATGGTCAACACCAGTCATCTGGACCAACGCCCTCTATATGAGCTGCCGGCGCTGACCGCGCATGAAGCGGTACCGGGGCATCATCTGCAGATCGCGCTGGCCCAGGAAGCCGAAGGTGTGCCCCGCCTCCGCCGGACCGCGAACGTCACGGCCTTCATCGAGGGCTGGGGGCTGTATGCGGAACGCCTGGCCGGAGAGATGGGCATCTACCGCGATCCCTACGAGCGGTTTGGCGCCCTTTCGATGGAGATGTGGCGTGCCTGCCGTCTGGTGGCCGACACCGGGCTGCACTGGAAGGGCTGGACGCTGGACCAGGCGCGGGCCTGCTTCATCGAGAACTCAGCCCTGGCGCCCCTCAACATCGACGTGGAACTGGCCCGGTATGTCGGCTGGCCAGGCCAGGCCCAGGCCTACAAGGTGGGCCAGCTCAAGATCCTGGAACTGCGGGAGCGGGCGAAGATGCGGCTGGGCGAGCGGTTCGACATCCGCCGATTCCATGATGCGGTGCTGCTCTCCGGCGCCATACCACTGGCGTTGCTCGAGGCCCGGATCGATGCCTGGATCGCGGCAGAGGCCGCCCGTTAGGCGCCGCATCTCATCTGAACATTGATTAGAAATAATGATGTAACCGGCATGCGCTGAGATATCGTCCGCATAACAGGTAGTTCGAAGTTGGATCCGGGCGGACCACGTTCGTCACAAGGGCCCTTGAGAGGAAACGTCCAGATGACAAAGGCGCTCTTTTCCGCCTTGGCCGCCACGGCCCTTGCCGGCCTGCTGGCCGGTTGCACCACCGATGGTGAGGCGCCCAGCGCGCTGGCGTCCGCCAGCCCCGTCGCCGAAACCGCCCCGATGAGCCCGCGGCCAGCGACCATCGACAACTTCATGCTGTCTGACACCGATTTCATGGGCCACGAGCTCTATCGGATGACCGACGCCAAGGTGATCGTGATCGTCACCACCGGCAATGGCTGCCCGATCGCCCGCAGCCTGACGCCGCACGTCAAGGCGCTCCGGGACAGATACGCCGCCCAGGGCGTCCAGTTCCTGATGCTGAACTCCAACCTGCAGGACGGCCGCGACGCCATCGCCAAGGAGAAAGCGGAGTTCGGGCTCGATATCCCGATCTTGATGGACGCCAACCAGCTGGTCGGCGAGCAACTGGGCGTGACCCGGACGGCCGAGTTCTTCGTGATCGATCCGAAGACGTGGAAGATCGCCTATCGCGGCCCGATGGACGACCGGCTCGACTACGGAACCCAGAAGGCCGGCGCGGGCTCGCCCTGGGTCGCTGACGCCATTGAGGCCACCCTGGCGGGCCGTCCCGCCATGGCGGCCACCAAGATGAGCCCCGGGTGTCTCGTCGACTTCCCGCACCGCAGCCAGGTCGCCAAGATTTCCTATTCCAAGGATATCGCGCCGATCCTGGAGAAGAAGTGCGTCGCCTGCCACGTCGAAGGCGGGATCGGACCGTTCGCGATGACCAGCTACGACATGGTCAAGGGCTTCTCGCCGATGATCCGCGAAGTGCTGCGCACCGACCGGATGCCGCCCTGGAACGTGGATCCCCACGTCGGCAAGTTCGCCGACGACAAGAGCCTGTCGCCTGACGAGATCAAGACGGTGGTTCACTGGATCGAGCAGGGCGCGCCGCGCGGCGCGGGTCCCGATCCCCTGGCCGCCAAGCGGCGGGTCGCTCAGGAGTGGCCGATGGGTAAGCCGGACCTGATCCTCGACCTGCCAAAGTACAAGGTTCCGGCCTCGGGCGTCGTCGACTACCAGCGCCCGATCGTGGTCAACCCGCTGACCGAGGGCAAGTGGGTCAAGGCTTCGACCTATGTCGTCAGCCAGCGCCAGGCCGTTCACCACTTCCTCTCGGGCTACCTGAAGGACATCCCCAAGGATGGCCAGGGCAACGAGAGCCGCTGGGGCGCCTCGATGGGCGGCTATGCCGTGGGCGCGGAGAGCACGTTGTGGCCGAAGAACGTGGGCACTTACCTGCCGCCGGGCGGCGCCATCGGGTTCCAGGCCCACTACACCCCGTTCGGCAAGGAAGTCGTCGATGCCTCCAAGATCGGCCTCTACTTCTACAAGGACAACGAGAAGCCGGGCCTCGTGATGCGCAACTCGGTCGTGGTCGATCCCTCGATCTCGATCCCGGCGGGGGCGGCGCGGCACCGGGAAGTCGCCTCCTCGATGTGCCCAAGGACATGCTGCTCTATTCGGCCTTCCCGCACGCGCACTATCGTGGCTATGCCTCGGACCTGTGGCTGCAGCTGCCGGATGGCTCCAAGACGCGGATCCTGGCGATGCCGCGCTACGACTTCAACTGGCAGCGTGAGTACACCTTCGCCGAGCCCCTGAAGGTTCCGGCGGGCTCCAAGCTGATCGCCCACTACTGGTTCGACAACTCCAAGCAGAACCCCGCCAACCCCGACGCGACCCGGACCGTGCCCTGGGGAGACCAGTCGTGGGACGAGATGTTCTACACCGCCATCCGCTACCGCTGGACCGAGGAGACCGCCGCCAAACTCACCAACTACGATGAGTTGATGGACCAGACTCGGATGATGGGCATGCTGGACGACAACATGGACGGCAAGGTCCAGAAGGCTGAGCTCAAAGGGGAAATGGGCCAGGGGATCGCGAAGTATTTCGCCATGATCGACCGCGACAAGGATGGCGCGCTCAGCCAGCCGGAACTCACGGCGATGCAGCAGCAGGGCCGTCGCCGCGAGCAGGCCCAGCAGGCGCCGATGCCGGCCGCGCCGGCTCCTGCGGCCAAGCCTGGCGGAGGCCGCTAGCCATCGGAGGTCTCCCCGGCTAGAGGCGGGTCGGGGAGAACCACATGCGACTGCTCATCCACGAACGCTCCTACGGGCGTGTACAGGCCGCCGTCCAGGCACTGTCCGCCTCGCTCACCTTGCTGCTGATCGACGACGACGGCCAGATCACCCATGACGGCGACCCGATCAGCCCCGACGACGCCCGGCCCGAGGCGGCCTGGGCCAATACCGACACGTTCTTTACGGGCGCGGCGCGCCCGTTCATGGCGGCGGCGCTGAAGTCGCCGGACCTGAAGTGGGTGCAGAGTGGCGCGGCCGGTTTCGACAATCCAGTGTTCGGCAAGATCGTCGAAAAGGGCGCCCGCCTGACCACCAGCCACGGCCAGGCCGTGGGCATGGCCGACTATGTGCTTTGGGGCGTGCTGGACGCTCTTCAGGGCGGACCGGACCGCCGCGCCGCCCAGGCGGCGGGCCAGTGGACGCGCACCTCCTTCCGCGAGATCGAGGGCACGAACTGGACCATCGTCGGCTTCGGTGCGATCGGCGCCGGGGTCGCGCGCCGCGCGCGGGCGTTCGGCGCGACCATCACGGGCATGCGCCGCAGCGGGGCGCCGGACCCCGCGGCCGACCGCATGGCGACGCTCGCGAGCTTTGCGGACCTGCTGCCCGCGACCGATGTGCTGGTGCTCGCCGCGCCCCTGACCGCCGAGACCCGCCATATCGCCGATGCGGCCGCGTTTGCGCTTATGAAGCCCGGCTCGATCCTGGTGAACGTCGGTCGAGGTCCGCTGGTGGACGAGCCCGCCCTGCTGGCCGCCCTCGACACGGGAACGCCGGCGCACGCGGTGCTGGATGTGTTCGAGACTGAGCCCCTGCCGGCGGACAGCCGGTTCTGGCGCCACCCGCGCGTGACCCTAACGCCCCATTCTTCAGGGATGAGCGCCGGCAACGCGTCCCGCAATGACGCCATCTTTGTCGAGAACCTGCGGCGGTACCTCGCGAACGCGCCGTTGCAGCACGAGGCCTGCGCCGCCGAGGTCCTGGCCGGCGGTTAACGCGACGGCGCCGATCAGCCTGCGAGCGCCAGCGCCTCACGCGCCACGGCGAGGGCGATGGCCAGGTCTCCCGCTGCGTACGCCTGCGCCGCGCCCTGACCCCAGACCGGGCCCGGCCACGCGGCGTCGTCGGTGCGTCGCCCGACGACATGGACGTGCAATTGGCGCGTCAGGTTGCCCAACTGCCCGACGTTGAGCTTGGTCACTGGCCGGCCCAGCGCTGCGCCCAGGGCCCGCACCGCCGTCCCCGCCCGCACGACGTCCTCGACCAGCCCGGCGCGGCTCGCGGACGGCAGGTCTTCGATCTCCCAGACGTCCTGAACCTGTGGAATCAGCACCAGCCAGGCATAGCGCGCGTCGGACTGCAGCCGGACGTGGCACAGCGCCAGATTTCCGACCGGTTCGGAAGTCGTCAGGAAGGCGGGATCAAGGACGAACATCGCCGCCCGCGCCTGCGGCATTGCAGCCTCGCCGTCAACGGGATACGCACGCGCCGAAGTCCAGCCACCAGGAGCAGAACATGGCGAAATCGCCCCTTCGCGTCGCGGTCACCGGCGCCGCCGGCAACATCGGATACGCCCTGCTGTTCCGGATCGCGTCCGGCCAGATGTTCGGCGCGGACCAGCCGGTGATCCTGCAGCTGTTGGAGATCCCGGTCGAAGGTCCCCAGAAGGCGCTGAAGGGCGTGGCGATGGAGATCGACGACTGCGCCTTCCCGCTGGTCCAGGGCATGGTCCTGACGGGCGATGCGGACGTGGCGTTCGGCGACGCCAACTGGTGCCTGCTGGTGGGCTCCAAGCCCCGCGGCCCTGGGATGGAGCGGGCCGATCTTCTCAAGGACAACGGCAAGATCTTCATCGCCCAGGGCCAGTCGATCGACCGCAATGCCGCCGCCGACGCCCGTGTCGCGGTGGTGGGCAACCCCTGCAACACCAACACCATGATCGCGGCCAGCCAGGCCAAGCGGCTGACCCCCGACCGGTTCACTGCCATGGTCCGGCTCGATGAGAATCGCGGCCGCGCCCAGCTCGCGCAGAAGGCCGGCGTCTCGATCAACGACGTCAGCGACCTCTACATCTACGGCAATCACAGCCCCACGATGTTCGCGGACTTCACCCATGCCAAGATCGGCGGCAAGGACGCCGCCGCGGTCATCGGCGACCAGGCCTGGCTGGAAAACGAGTACCTGCCCACCGTCGGCAAGCGCGGCGCGGCCATTATCGAGGCCCGCGGCCAGAGTTCGGCGGCCTCGGCGGCCAACGCCCTGGTCGACCACGTGCGCGACCTGATGACGCCGGGCGCGATCCACTCGGTGGCGGTGGCCTCGGGCGGCCGCTACGGCTTCTCGGATGGAGTGTGGGCCGGCATGCCGGTCAAGACCACGACGCCGGGCTCCTATGACGTGATCGACAGCTACGAAATGAGCGATTTCGCCAAGTCGAAGATCAAAATCACCAACGACGAGCTCGTCGGTGAGCGCGACACCGTCAAGGACATGCTGGGCTAGACCCGCCTCAGAAGACCGGCTCGTCGGGCCTCGACGGCGCAGGGGTCGGCGCGGCTTCGATCTTGGCTGGCGGCGGTTCGGGCGCGACGGCGATGCTGGGCGCCGGTCCAGCCGGGGCGCCCTTTTCGGCCTCGGCGCGGGCAAGGGCGGCGGCCTCCGCCTTGGCCGTTTTCTCGGCGTCCAGCCGGGCCTTTTCTTCTTCGGTGAGAGGAACCGGCTCGGGCGCGCCCTGGATGCGTTCGTCGACGAGGGGTGTAGCGTCCGTCGCCTGGATGGGCTGGCCGGTGACGCCGTCCAGGCGCTCGCCCGGAAGCCTGCCGCGGGGTGGGGCCGTGGCGACGCCCAGCACGAACGCCCCTAGGCTGGCCGCACCGATCACGACGGCCACGAGGTTCAGCACAGGGCGGGGCATGGTCCAATTCATGCCCGCAAACTAGAGCGCCGCGCGCCCGCGGCAAGCCCGAACCGGCAGGCCCGGGTTCACGGTAAACGCCCGATTAACAGTCCCCGGGCGAAACAGGGCAGGGTCGGATTCGGAGACGTGGGACGAATGGCGCGGGCAGCGCGAAAAACCGGCATGGAGCTCGCGCTCCACATCGCCCGGCTGGCCTGGAGCCACCCGGCGACGGCGCGCCTGCGCGGCGGTGTCATCGCAGCCTTCGGCGCCTGTCTGGCCGGCGCCTTCCTGACCTACAGTCCCGACGATCCCAGCCTCAACGTCGCCAGCAGCCGGGCGCCGGTCAATCTGCTGGGCGGCGCGGGCGCAGTGATGGCGGATGTCGGGTTGCAGTCCTTGGGTTTGGCCGCCGCGCTCGCGGCGCTGCTCATCATCGTCTCCGGCCTGTCCCGGGTGGCCGATCCCGAGCCCGAGGTGCGCCGCGGCCGCCTGCGGATGCGCGGCGTGGTCGGTGCGCTGGGTGTCCTGACCTTAGCCGGCGCGCTCGCCTACGCCCCAACCCCGGCGGTCTGGCCGCTGGCCAAGGGGCTGGGGGGGTTCTGGGGTG
>JANPKX010000245.1:0-4217 GCA_031426235.1 Alphaproteobacteria bacterium
CGCGACCGGCGACGACGTCTACACGATCGATCCGAACCGGCCGTTCCTCAAGACCCTGGTCGACACCGGCGGCATCGATACGCTGGATCTGTCAAACCACGGCTGGCCCTCCCTGGTGAACCTGACCCCCGGGGTCTTCTCGTCGATCGGCTATGCCTCGGTCGAGGCCCAGGCCGCGGCCTGGAAGGCGTTCATGCCGGACGCGGACCCAGGGTTCATCAGCCGATATCTGGATCGTCCCGGCGCCTACACCTTCTCCAACAACCTCGTGTTTTCCCTGGACACCGTCATTGAGGTCGTTCGCGCCGGGTCGGGAGATGACGTGGTCTATGGCAACGCGGCCAACAACAGCCTGTTCGGCGCCGCCGGCTCCGACGACCTCTATGGCGGATCCGGGAACGACACGATCGACGGGGGTTCGGCCTTCTCCGATGGCAACTACCTGCGCGGCGACGAGGGCGACGACAGCCTGGCCGGCGGCGGCGACTTCGACGACGCCAACGGCAACATGGGGAACGACACGGTCAGCACGGGGGGCGGCGACGACTTCTGCGTGGGGGGCAAGGACAACGACCTGCTGTCGGGGGGCGACGGCGCCGACCTGGTCTATGGCAACCTGGGCAACGATACCGCCGCCGGCGACAATGGTTCGGACACCGTGCGCGGCGGGCAGGGGGCCGATTCCCTCGTGGGTGGCGCCGGTGCGGACTTCCTGTCTGGCGACCGCGGCGACGATACGATGACCGGGGGGCTGGGCGCCGACATCTTCCATTCGTCCGCCGACGCGGGCCTCGATCGCGTGCTGGACTTCAGCCTCGCCGAGGGCGATCGCGTTCTGCTTGATCCTGGGACCACGTTTACGGTGTCCCAGGTCGGGGCCGACACGGTGATCCAGATGTCAGCGGGCCAAGTGGTACTGGTCGGCGTGGTTCTCTCGTCCCTGCCGCCAGGCTTCATCATCGGCTAGAGCGGGTTCCGCGCGCCACAACTTGCGGCTGCTGCTTAAGCGGGCGCACCTTCGCGCTTGCCCAAGGCCGCCTGACGCGGCACACCAGGGACTTGGCGCTGTCGCGCCTTTGTCGGGGGACATCAGTATGAAATTCGCGAATGCCTTGGCCCTTGCGGCCATGCTCGTCGTCGTGGGTCAGCCCGCGCTCGCCGACGTTAAGGTTCCGGAAGGCACGGAATTTCCGATGCGATTGGAGGACCGGCTCTCCAGCAAGACCACTCAGGAGGGCGAGCGGTTCACCGTCACCCTGACCGATGATGTGCGGCTGCCCGACGGCACCGTACTGAAGGCCGGCTATCGCGGCGTCGGCGAGGTGGTGACCGCCAGAAGAACGGCATGCTCGGCAAGACCGGCAAGCTGGACGTCCGGCTCAGCTACCTGAAGGTCGGCGACCAGCGGATCCGCCTGCGCGCGGGCAAGTCCGCCCAGGGCGAGCACAACACCGGCGCGCAGGTCGTGACCGTGGTGCTCGTCGGGGTCTTCGCCGGCTTCATCAAGGGCAAGAACACCGAGATCCCGAAGGGCACGATGTTCAATGCCTATTCGGACGATGACGTGACCCTGGTCAGCCCCGTCACGCCGCCGCCCGCCTCGCTCTAGCGCCCGTCAGGCGCCGCTGAAATCGTTCGGCGGCGCGGAACCTCCGGCTCGGATCGGACCTGACTTTTCTCAAGGAAAGGCAGCCCGTGATGACCAAGACATTCAAGACCGGCGACAACGTGGAGTGGGACCACAGCCAGTGCTCGACGTCCGGCAAGGTCGTCCGCAAGCAGACCCAGCCGACCCAGATCAAGGGCCACAAGGTGGCGGCCTCGCCCGAGGATCCGCAGTATATCGTCAAGTCCGGCAAGACCGGCGCGATCGCCGCACACAAGCCCTCGGAACTGCGCAAGACCTAGCGCGCGGCCACGCCGTCGAGCCAGGCCAGCAGGTCCGCCACCACCTCGTCCCGGTTGGTCTCGTTCAGCATCTCGTGGCGGCCGCCCCGGTACACCTTGAGGGTGACGTCGAGCCCGGCGGCCCGGTAGGCGTCCGTGAGAGGGGCCAGGCGGGTCAAATTCTGATTGATCGGGTCCTCATCGCCGACGAACACGTAAACGGGCAGGGCGGCCTTCACGGCGGCCAGAGCTTGCGGCGTGGCGTCGCGCTCGCGCAGGGCGGCGAAGCTGGCGGCGCTCTCCGGTGTGAACTGGATGCCGCAGAACGGATCGGCGATGTAGCGGTCGACTTCGGCCTCGTCGCGGCTGAGCCAGTCATAGGGCGTGCGGGGGTTGGCGTAGACGCTGTTCGGGCCGCCGGGCATGCGCGGGCCGGGACCTGCCGTCCCCGACAGGACCAGAGCGTCGATCAGGTCGGAGTGGTCCAGCAGATAGCTCTGGGCGAACATGGCGCCCATCGAGTGGCCCATAAGGATCAGCGGCAGGCCAGGGTTCTCCGCGCGGGCGCGGCGCGACAGCACGGCCATGTCGTCCACCGCCGCCGGCGCGCCGCCCGGGCCGAAGTCGCCGAGGCTGGTCATGCCGCTGGTCAGGCCGTGACCGCGATGGTCCGCCGCGTAGATCACGAACCCCGCGTCCAGCAGCGGGGTCAGCGGCGTGCGGTAGCGCCCGGCATGCTCGCCCGCCCCGTGAGCCAGTTGGAGCACCGCGCGGGGTGCGGCGTCGGCCTGCCAGCGGAACCCCGCCAGACGCGAACCGTCCGCGCCGTCATACCGAAACATTTGATCGCCGATCATCGCCCGTGTCTCCGTCTCAGCCAGACTGTATGGAGGGTCAGACCATAAGGAGCCCAGGGCGATGCGATTCAACCTCCCACGCTGGAAATCCCTCGCCGCGGGGCTGTTGGCCGCGCTGGGCGTCCTGGTCGCAGCGCCGGCTCTGGCGCAACCGACCGCAACCCTGGTTCCGGGCACGCCGGCGCTGGGCTTGGGCAGTTTCGATCTCAAATCAATGGGTTATGTCGTTGAGGAGCACTTCCTGACCGGCGCGGCCAGCGCCTATCGGCTGAAGGGCGCGCCGTCGCCCGACGGACGCTGGGATGCCGAGACGACTACGACCGCGCCCTATGCCACCCGTATCGTCGTCGTGCGCCCGACCGATCCGAAGCGATTCAACGGGAGCGTGGTGGTGGAATGGCTAAACGTCACCGGCGGCCTGGATGCTACCCCCGATTGGACCTACACCCACCGTGAGTTGATCCGAAGCGGCTATGCCTATGTGGGGGTGTCGGTCCAGAAGGTCGGCGTGGAGGGCGCCTCGCCCACTGCGCCCGGCCTGCCGCTGAAGCGAATGAACCCCGCCCGCTACGCCAGCTTGGCGCATCCGGGGGATGTCTATGCCTTCGACATCTACTCCCAGGCCGGTCGTACGGTTCGCGACGGGGCGGTGCTAGGCGGCTTGAAGGCCAGGCGCCTGATTGCAGCCGGAGAGTCGCAGTCGGCGATCTTCATGACCACCTACATCAACGCCGTCGACCCGTTGGCCAAGGTCTATGACGGCTTCTTCGTCCACTCGCGGTTCGGCGGGGCGCCGACGCCTGAGGGGGCGGGGACCCGCGGCGCGCCCGGCGCTATGGCGCCCACTGGCGTGAAGTTGCGGACCGACCTGCGCGTGCCGGTCATGACCTTCATCACCGAGACGGACCTGATCGGCAACCAGACCAGCGGATTCTGGACCGCGCGCCAACCCGACTCGGCGAAGCTGCGCGTCTGGGAAGTGGCGGGCACGGCCCACACCGACAACTACATGTACCTGATCGGCGGTATCGACGATGGGCGGCAGCCGATCGAGAAGCTGGCGGCGCTTTGGGCGCCCAACGGCACGCTGCTGGGGCGCAAGCTGTCCAAGCCGATGAACGCCGGCCCCCAGCATCACTATGTGGCTATGGCGGCCCTGTCGCACCTGGAGACCTGGGTGCGGACCGGCAAGGCGCCGCCCAAGGCGCCGGCGCTCGAGATCACGCCGCCCGCCGCCGCCGGCCAGACGCCCAGCCTCGTGCTCGACGCCAACGGCAACGCCAATGGCGGCATCCGCTCGCCGTGGGTCGATGCGCCGACCATGGTCCTTTCCGGCCTGGCCAACAGCGGCGGCGCGTTCGCCGGGCTTGTCGGCTCAGCTGAGTCGCTCGATGCGGCGAGGCTCGCGGCGCTCTATCCCGGCGGCAAGGCCGAGTACCTGCGCAAGGTCGAAGCCTCGCTGGCGCGGGCGCT
>JANPKX010000246.1:0-4890 GCA_031426235.1 Alphaproteobacteria bacterium
CGGGCTACCTGGCCGAGGTGAAGACCCTGACCGACAGCCGCCGCGATGAGGCGGCCGCCCGTACGCGCCTGCTGGCGGCCGGCGCCTACCGGCTGGCGGACGATCCCACCGGCCCGCGCGGCGACCCCGCCCCGCTCCCGCCCTCGCCCCGGCTCGACTTCGCCCCCATGGACTCAGCGGTCAGCCGGCTGAAAGCCAGCGCCGCCGCCTTCGACAAGGCCCTGGCCGACCAGGGCGCGGCCCTGACGCCAGCCCGAAAGAAGGTCCTGGACGTGGCGCTCCTGACGCTGGAGCAGCGCCTGCTGCGCGAGCGGGGCCTGCCGTTCCGGCCCTGGTACAAGAACATGATCTACGCACCGGGGCGCTTCACCGGCTACGGGGCCAAGACCCTGCCGGGCATCCGCGAGGCGGTGGAGGAGCGCCGGTTCGATGACGCCGCCGCCTACATCAGCCTGACCGCCGAGGCGCTGGGCGACTATGCCGCCGGCCTGGAGGCCGCTACGCGGGTGATCCATGGCGGATAGGCCGCTCATGGGCGCCACCATCGCCTTCGACCTGGACGGCACCCTGGTCGACACCGCGCCCGACCTGATCGCCACCCTCAACGTGCTGCTGGCCGACGAGGGCCTTCCCGCCGTGGCCCTGGACCAGGGGCGCCCGTTCATCGGCCACGGGGCCGCATGGCTGATCCAGCGCGGTTTCACCGCCGCGGGCGCGGTGCTCGCTCCCGCTCGCGCGCCGGGCCTGCTGGACCGCTTCATCACCCACTACAGCACGCGCATCGCCGCCGAGAGTCGCCCCTTCCCCGGCTGCGAGGCCGCCCTGGACGCCCTCAGCGCGGCCGGCGCGCGGCTGGTCGTCTGCACCAACAAGCGCACCGGCCTCTCGGTCCAGCTGCTGGACGCCCTGGGCCTCACCGCCCGATTTGACGCCGTGATCGGCGCCGACTCAGCCCCCGCCAGCAAGCCCGACCGCCGCCACCTGGAGACCGCCGTCAGCGCCGTGGACGGCGTGATGTCCCGCACCGTCATGGTCGGCGACGCCGCCACCGACGCCGGCGCCGCCCGCAACGCCGGCGCCCACCTGGTGCTGGTCCGCTTCGGCTACACCGAGGTCCCCGTCGAGACCCTGGGCGCCGACATCCTGATCGACCACTTCGACGCCCTGCCCGCCGCCTGCGAACGCCTGCTCGGCGCTTGCGACCCCGAACCCAAAACGCTATAGCCCCCGCCCTGCCCTGCAGCGGATGCGTAGCTCAGCGGGAGAGCACCTCGTTCACACCGAGGGGGTCACAGGTTCAATCCCTGTCGCATCCACCATTCTTTTCGGAAGCCCGGTCGTCGCAGGTCTTGTCAGGCGCCACTTCCCCGTATCCGGCGCTTGAAACCACGAGCGCCCTTCCCTCAAACTCCTCCCATGATCCTGATCGGACAATACGACAGCCCGTTCGTGCGTCGCGTGGCGGTCGCCATGGGGATCTATGAGTTCGGCTATGAGCATCGGCCCTGGTCGGTGTTCGGCGATGCCGAGCGGCTGGCGGCGGTCAATCCGTTGCGGCGCGTGCCGACGCTGGTCACCGACGACGGCGTGGCGCTGGCCGAGAGCGGGGCGATCCTGGATTGGCTGGACGAACTGGCGGGCCCCGACCGGGCGCTGATCCCCGCCTCCGGCGTTGCGCGGCGGCGCCAGCTTCAGGTTTGTGCCCTCGCCACCGGACTTGCCGACAAGGCCGTGAGCCTGGTCTACGAGCGGGTGATCCATGAGCGGGGCACGCCCGCCTGGGTCGAGCGCTGCCGGGCGCAGATCGCGGGCGTCCTGGATGTGCTGGAGGCCGAGCGCGCGGCCACGGGCGGGTGGTGGTTTGGCTCGCGGGTCGGGCACGCCGACATCGCGCTCGCCTGCGTGCTGAGATTTCTTCGGGAGGCCCATCCCGGAGTCTTCGAGGCACGCCGCTGGCCCGCCTTGGCCGCCCATGCAGAGGCGTGCGAAGCCATGGCCGAATTTCAGGCCGTAACCCAGCCGTTCGTGGTGACGCTGCCGGGCGATTAAGGATTTTGGCAAAGGTTAATCCCCCGGCCCGGGCTTAAGTCCGAACCGGCGCAGCTATCGACGCCACATTAAGTCACGTCCATCTTATGCTTTTGTTTCAGATATTTACGTCTTTCTTTTGCAGCCAAAATCTGCCCTCCGGGCACATTGGCCCGTCAGTTTGAGCGAGCCTGCGGCTTAACCACGCCCCTTACCACCGTCCGCGCCCCGATGTGGGACACTGCCCGCCGGTTCGAAGCGTGAGTTGATGGCTGGCGGATGGGGAGCGCGCGCGACATGGCGACACCGCCCGCCCTGCGCGCCGTCGCAGTCTTGCTGGCGGCCCTGGCCATGTGGCTGTTGGGCGGTCCCGGCGCGCGGGCCGAAACCCTGGCGCCCGAGCCCAGCGCAACGCGCACCCTGATCGCGCCTCTGGACGCCGCCACCCCGCTGGGCCTGCCCGGCGCGGTGACCCGCATCGTGGTCTCCCAACCTGAGATCGCCAAGGTCGGCGTGGCGGGTCAGGGCGGCGCCTACGTCATGGGGCGCGATACCGGCGACACGAACCTGTTGGTCTACGGCCCAGGGAACGCGTTGCTGGAGGTCGTCGATGTCCGCGTCGGCGTCGATGCGGCGCGGCTGCAGTCCGACATCCAGGCGGCCTTGCCGGGGGACGACATCACCGTGCTGGCGCTGGGGCATGGGGTGTTGCTGAGCGGCGAGGTGGCCACCCCGGCGGCGGCGGCCATCGCCGAGGATCTGGCGGCCCGCGCCGCGCCGGACGGCGTCACCTCGCGGCTGCATGTCCGCGCCAGCCAGGTGCGGCTTGAGGTCCGGCTGGTCGAGGCGAGCGCCGACGATCTTCGCGACCTTGGCGTGGGTCTCGACATCGGCGACGCGCACGCCGCGGCGGTGTCTGGCGGAGGTCTGATCGGCGCGGATTCGCCCGCCGGCGTCGTGCGGCTGATCGGCGGTGCGGGCGGCGTTCGGCTCAACGCGGCGATCAACGGCCTGGAATCGCGCGGCGCGGCGCGGATCCTGGCCCGGCCGGAACTGGTGGCCCTGTCGGGTTTCCCGGCGAGCTTCCGTTCGGGGGGCGAGTTTCCCTTCCCGGTGCCGGTGCGCGATGGCGAGATCGCCATCGAATTTCGCCCCTATGGCGCCGCCATGACCTTCACCCCGGAGGTCCAGGGCAACGGCCTGATCCGGCTGGACCTCACCTCGGAGGTCTCGTTCCTGGACATCCGTCGGGACTTGCGGTTGGCGGGCGTCAGGGTGCCGTCGCTGGGCGTGCGGCGGGTGGCCACGACGCTGGAGCTCCGCGACGGCCAGACCCTCTATCTGGGCGGTCTCTATCAGTCTGCCGAGGACCGCCGGACCCGCCAGGTTCCGATCCTGGGCGACCTGCCGGTGATCGGCCCGCTGTTCCGATCCGAGCGCCTGCGCCGCGATCGTCTGGAACTGGCGGTGATCGTCACTGCGCATATCGACAACCGGCCAGGCGATTCGATCGCGGCTGAGCTGGCTCGTCGGCCCCTCCTGGCCGAGCCGGACGCTCTGAAGGCGAAGCCGGCCCGCAAGGGTCTGCCTGCGCGCGTCGCCGCCGCCGTCACTCGCCCATTCCGCCTGCTGGCCGAGGCGGCGGATGTCGCCCGGCGGTGGGGCTGGTCGCGGGCCAGGGTGCTGGCGCGGCAAGCTGCGCCACGCGCCGCTTGAGCGCTGGGCCACAGCGGGCCTAGGGTCGCGCCTCGCACAAGGATCACGCCCGATGTACGACCTGCACTACTGGCCGACGCCCAATGGCAAGAAGGTGACCATCCTGCTGGAGGAGCTGGGCGCGCCGTACACGATCGTGCCGACCCACATCGGGCGCGGCGACCAGTTCACCGACGATTTCCTGAAGATCAGCCCGAACAACCGCATGCCGGCGCTCGTGGATCACGCCCCTGCCGGCGGCGGCGCTCCGGTCAGCGTGTTCGAGAGCGGGGCGATCATGATGTACGTCGCCGAGAAGGAAGGCCGGTTCTGGCCGCAGGACGATGTCCGGGCAAAGTACGAGGTCACCCAGTGGGTCGTCTGGCAGATGGCGAACCAGGGTCCCAAGACCGGCGAGCGGGGGCACTTCAGCCGCGTGCCGGCCGGTGCGGGCGACCAGAGCTATGCCAACCGCCGGTTCGCCGACGAGGTGCACCGGATGTACGGCGTCTTGAACAACCGGCTCTACGACCGACCGTGGGTGGCGGGGGCGGACTACTCGATCGCCGACATGATCTGCTACCCGTGGACAGCCAGTTGGAAGCTACAGGGCATCGACCTCGACGAGTTTCGTCACTTCAAGCGCTGGTTCGAGGCGATGTCCGACCGGCCAGCGGTGCAGCGAGGCATGGCCGTGACCGCAGGGCCGGCGGAAGATCCCGCGACTCTCAGCCCCGAAGAGCAGGAACGGCGGCGCAAGCTGCTTTACAACCAGCGCGCCCGACCGGCGCCGGACGCCTAGACCGGCTTCAGCGGTCGGTGCGGAACGGGCCCGGGCTCGAGCACGATCGGATCGCCGGGGCGGACCTCGCCGCCCGTCACGACGATGCCCATCACGCCGGCCTTGCGCACCGGTTGGCCGTCCGTGTCACGCCCCAGGCAGGCGGCCATCAAGCCCGGCTGCAGCGCGTCGAGCTGGTGGCAGGGGTTGCGCAGCCCCGTGATCTCAACCACCGCGTCCCGTCCGATCCGCAGGCGCGCGCCGGCTGACAGGCCCAACAGATCAAGGCCTTCGGTCGTGATGTTCTCACCCATGTAGCCAGGCGCGATCCGAAATCCCTGGCCCTCGAGCTCGCGGTGCAGCTCGGTGTGAAGCAGGTGAACCTG
>JANPKX010000247.1:0-3591 GCA_031426235.1 Alphaproteobacteria bacterium
AAGCTTCGTGCGCCGCCGCATGGGAGTGGCCCTGGCCCGAGCGGCGGACACCGACACCGCGCGCGCCCGGGCGGCCGAGGCGGCGGGGAGGGTGCGGCCGTCCCTCCCTTAATGGGGAGGGACAGACCGCGAAGCGGTCAGGGTGGGGGAGGCGGGATCATGACCAACCCTACCATTCCGGCCCACACTTCCCCACCCGGCTCGCCTCTGGCGAGCTGTCCCTCCCCATTAAGGGAGGGAAACGGGTTGACACTCCGCGCCTCGCCCTCAAGAAACCGCGCCACAACAAAGCCCTGAAGGAACCTCGCCCCATGCCCGTTCGCGTCGCCATCAACGGTTTCGGTCGCATCGGCCGGCTGGTCCTGCGCTCGATCGTCGAACATGGCCGCAAGGACATCGAGGTCGTGGCGATCAACGACCTGGGGCCGGTCGAGACCAACGCCCACCTCCTGCGCTACGACAGCGTGCACGGGCGGTTCCCGGGGACCGTGACCACCGGTGAAGACTGGATCGACTGCGGCTTCGGCAAGATCAAGGTCACCGCGATCCGCGATCCCAAGGATCTTCCGCACCGCGACCTCAGCGTCGATATCGCCCTGGAATGCACCGGCCTGTTCACCGCCCGCGATAAGGCCCAGGCTCACCTGGACGCCGGCGCCAAGCGGGTGATCATCTCGGCGCCCGGCGACGGCGTCGACAAGACCATCGTCTATGGCGTGAACCACGACACCCTGACCGCCGCCGACACGATCATCTCCAACGCCTCCTGCACCACCAACTGCCTGGCGCCGGTGGCCCATGTGCTGCAGGGCCTGTGCGGGATCGAGCGCGGCTACATGACCACCATCCACGCCTACACCGGCGACCAGCCGACGCTGGATACGATGCATAAGGATCTGTACCGGGGCCGTGCTGCTGCGATGTCGATGATCCCCACCTCAACCGGGGCCGCCAAGGCCCTGGGCCTGGTGATCCCGGCGCTGGCCGGCAAGCTGGACGGCTCCTCGATCCGGGTGCCGACGCCCAATGTCTCAGTGGTGGACCTGACCTTCGTGCCGTCCCGCCCGGTTACGGCTGAGGAGATCAACGCGGCCATGAGCGCGGCGGCGGCTTCCGGGCCGCTCAAGGGCGTGCTGGCGGTGACCAATGACCCGCTGGTGTCCATCGACCTCAACCACGACGCGGCCTCCTCGACGGTCGCCCTGCCGCAGACCCAGGTGATCGACGGCGGCCTTGGCCGGGTGCTGAGCTGGTACGACAACGAATGGGGCTTCTCGACCCGCATGGCGGATACGGCGCTGCACATGGCGAAGCTGATCTGAGGCGCGCATGCTTCGCCTCTTCCATCCGCTCATCCCCGCGCAGGCGGGGATCCAGGCGGCTCTGCAACCTGATCCGACTTCAGCTTGGGTCCCCGCCTTCGCGGAGATGAGCGGGGGAGAGCGCGGGTGACTTTCAAGACCCTCGACGACGCGGACCTCTCGGGCAAACGCGCCCTTGTGCGGGTCGACCTGAACGTGCCCATGGAAGACGGCCAGGTCACGGACGACACCCGGCTGCGCGCCGCCAAGCCCACCGTCGACAAGCTGCGCGCCGGCGGGGCCAAGGTCATCCTGCTGGCGCACTTCGACCGCCCTAAGGGCAAGGTCGTGCCGTCCATGAGCCTGAAACCCGTCGTCGACGACCTGGCCAAGGTGCTGGGCGTGCCGGTCGCCTTCGCCAGCGACTGCATCGGCCAGCGGGCGCGCGAGGCCGTGAACGCCATGCAGTCCGGCGACGTGCTGCTGCTGGAGAACGTGCGCTTCCACGCCGGCGAGGAGGCCAACGACCGCGCCTTCGCCGACGCCTTGGCGGCCAATGGCGACCTCTATGTGAACGACGCCTTCTCGGCGGCCCACCGCGCCCACGCCTCCACCGAGGCGATCGCCCGGCGGCTTCCCGCCTATGCCGGCGAGCAGATGCGGCTGGAACTGAACGCCCTGGACGCGGCCCTGGGCCGGCCCGAGCGCCCGGTGCTGGGGATCGTCGGCGGCTCGAAGGTCTCTACCAAACTGGAGCTGCTCAGCCACCTGGTCACCAAGCTGGACAAGCTGGCCATCGGCGGCGGCATGGCCAACACCTTCCTTTACGCCCAGGGCCACGACGTGGGCGCTTCTTACTGCGAGAAAGACCTGGCTGAGACGGCCCGCGACATCAGCCGCCTGGCCGGCCAGAACAACTGCAAGCTCTTCCTGCCGCTGGACATCGTGGTGGCCGAGAAGATGGCGCCCGGCGCGCCGGCCCGCGTGCGCGCCGTCGGCTCCATTGACGAGCACGAACGGATCCTGGACGCCGGACCTGAGACAGTCGAGCGCCTGTGCCGCGCGATGGACAACTCCAAAACCCTGATCTGGAATGGCCCGTTGGGCGTGTTCGAGATGAAACCTTTCGACCGCGGCACCGTTCAAGCGGCACAGTACGCGGCGAAACTGACGAAGGCCGGCAAGCTGGTGGCGGTGGCGGGCGGAGGTGATACCGTGGCGGCCTTGAACGCGGCCGGCGTCGTTGACGACTTCAGCTTCGTATCTACGGCCGGCGGCGCGTTTCTTGAATGGATGGAGGGCAAGGCGCTGCCCGGTGTCGCCGCGCTCTCGCAATGAGACAGGTAGGGACCTGAGTATGGCCAGGATTACGCTTCGACAGCTCCTCGATCACGCCGCCGAGCGCGGTTATGGCGTGCCCGCCTTCAATATCAACAACATGGAACAGGCGCTGGCGATCATGGAGGCCGCGGAGGCCACCGATAGCCCGGTCATCATGCAGGCCTCGCGCGGCGCGCGCTCGTATGCCAACGACATTGTGCTGAAGCACCTGATCGACGCCATGGCGGAGATGTACCCGCACATCCCGATCTGCATGCACCAGGACCACGGGAACAATGAGGCCACGTGCGCCACGGCCATCCAGTATGGCTTCACCTCGGTGATGATGGACGGTTCGCTCAAGGGCGACGGCAAGACGCCCGCCGACTACGACTACAACGTCAAGGTCACCCGCAACGTGGTCGACATGGCCCACTGGGTCGGCGCCTCGGTGGAGGGCGAACTGGGCGTTCTGGGCAGCCTCGAGACCGGCATGGGCGAGAAGGAAGACGGCCACGGCTTCGAGGGCACGCTGGGCCACGACCAGCTGCTGACCGACCCCGACCAGGCCGTCGATTTTGTAAGGGCCACCGAAGTCGACGCCCTGGCCATCGCCATGGGCACCAGCCACGGGGCCTACAAGTTCACGCGGCAGCCGGACGGCGACGTGCTGGCCATGAACGTGATCGAGGAAATCCACCGCCGCCTGCCCAACACTCACCTGGTAATGCATGGCTCTTCGTCGGTGCCCCAGGACCTGCAGGACCTGATCAACAAATACGGCGGCGAGATGCCCCAGACCTGGGGCGTGCCGGTCGAGGAGATCCAGCGCGGCATCAAGCACGGTGTGCGCAAGATCAACATCGACACGGACAACCGCATGGCCATGACCGGCGCCATCCGTAAGGTGCTGTCAGAGAAGCCCGGCGAGTTCGACCCGCGCGCCTATCTGAAGCCGGCCAAGGAGGCG
>JANPKX010000248.1:0-4470 GCA_031426235.1 Alphaproteobacteria bacterium
GCCCACAGCAGCAGGAAGTCGTCGATGAAGGTGGCGGGCGTCGGCCAGCTGGTCGGGGTGACCCGGTGTCCCAGGATCTCCATCAGCCGCGCCGAGCTCTCCGTCGCTGCACGTACCTCGGGGCTAGGCTGTCGGCCAGAGCCGCCCGCGATCACGAGACCGACCCGCAGGCGGCGTCGGAGCGGTGTGGTGATGAGACCAACCGGCGGGCGCTGCGCTGCGGGCCCCTGGTCCTCGGTCAGGGCGAACAGGGCGGCGGAATCCCGGACGCTTCGCGTCACGGCGTGCTCGACCGCAATGTCGGAGACCCGGGTCTCGCTGCGCGAGCCCAACATGCGGCCGCGCGAGGGCTTGAGGCCGAACAGGCCGCAGCAGGAGGCCGGGATGCGGATCGATCCGCCGCCGTCGTTGGCGTGGGCGAACGGCACAATGCCCGCCGCTGTGGCCGCGGCCGAACCGCCGGACGATCCGCCGGCCGAGCGCGCGGGGTCCCAGGGGTTTCGCGTCGGCCCGAACGCGACCGGCTCCGTGGTGGGAAGGAACCCGTACTCGGGAGTCGACGACTTGCCGATCACGTTAAGTCCCGCCGCGTCATAGGCGTCTTCAAGCAGGCCCTGGCGCGTGGCGGGCGGCATGGCCAGCATGGCCCGTGAACCGGAGCGGGTCGGCAGGCCCTTGTAGTCGTTGAGATCCTTGATCAGGAACGGCACGCCACCGAACGGGCCGGGATGTTCGGCCAGGCGGCCCCGGTCCAGCGCCCGGTCAAAGTCGGAGGTGACCAGGAAGTTCAGCTGGGGTTGCAGCCGTTCAGCGCTTGCGATGGCCGCCGTCGCCGCCTCGAGAGCCGAGAGCTGGCCGTTGCGAATCCGGGCCGCTGTTTCCGTCGCGTCGGGCCAGGCAGGCCTGGCGTTCGGCGCCGGCGCTCTGGCGTGGGCCTGAGCGGCGAGGCCGGCGAAACCGAGCGCGCCAAGCGCGCGGCGTGTGATCTGAGCCATCTTGTCCCCCTTGGTCCCGAAATCTGCGCCTCGGGCGGACGTCAGCTTGGCGCTTTGCCGGGTGGGACGGCAAGCGCGACGTTGAGAACAGGTCTGGGGTGGCTGGCCGGGTCATTGAAGTCGCCGCGCAAAGGCCGGTTGACTGACGCTGCGCGACGCGCGCTCATTGGAAGATACGGTACTGAAGAGACCGCCATCCAGAGGGAGCGCCATGGCCGCCAAGACATTTCCGGTCGAAGCCGGACACATCCTGCTGTTCGCGAGATCGATCGGCGACGATAACGTGGTCTATACCGACGCCGAGGCCGCCAAGGCCACCGAGGCTGGGGGCATCATCGCTCCGCCGACCTTCGTGCAGGCCAGCGCTCAGTTTGACCCCGACTACTTCCTGCGGCCCAAGATCGGCCAGCCCTGGTTTGGCTCCGGCAAGAACCCCACCGGACGGGTTCCGACAGCAGGCGGCGGCGGCGGGGGAGGTGGGGGCGGCGGGCTGCACGCCGAGCAGCACTACGAGTATCACCGACCGCTGCGCGCCGGGGACGTGCTGACTGCGACCACCAAACCCGGCAAGACCTGGGAGAAGGAAGGCAAGCGCTCCGGCAAGCTCGTGTTCTCCGAGAGTGTCACCGAATACCGCGACCAGGCGGGCGAGCTGGTCGTCACCGCCCGCGGCGTCGGCGTGCGCACCGAGCGCCCTGTCGAGCAGCCCGCCGAAAAGAAGGACGCCTGATCATGCCCCTGAGCGCGAACAAGCTGAAGGTGGGCGATGTCCACACCGCCCGTCTGGTCGACGACCTGAGCCGAACCCAGATCGTCCAGTACGCCGGCGCGTCCGGCGACTACAACCCACTGCACACCGACGAAGTGTTCACCACCAAGGTGGCCGGTTATCCGTCGGTCTTCGCCCACGGGATGCTGACCATGGGCATGACCGGCAAGATGCTGACCGACTACGTGGGCGACGCCAGGCTGACCAAGTATGGGGTGCGCTTCACCAGCCAGGTCTGGCCGGGCGATGCGCTGGACGCCACCGCCACCGTGACTGCGGTCGAAGACGGCATAGCCAAGTTCGACGTCAAGACCGTGAACCAGAATGGAGTCGAGGTGCTGAGCGGCTACGCCGAGGCGCGGGTCGATCCGTAGCGTCTAACCCAATCGCTCGTCATCGCCGGGCGTGTCCCAGCGACCCAGGATCGCGGCGTTGTGGTCTGATCTGACGCGGCGCCGCCCAGCTTAGCAGGCGCCGCGGCGATCATGGGTGGCCGGGACAAGAGCCCGGCCATGACGATCGTGGTTTGAATCGGACTCGCTGAGCCTCATCGCGCCCTAAAGCTCTCAAGGTCTCGCCCATGCACCCCAGCGTGTTCGCCCGCACCACCCCGGACAAGCCGGCCTTCATCCTGTCCGGCAGCGGCCACACGGTCACCTATCGCGAGCTGGACGATCGTTCGAACCAGGGCGCGCAGCTGTTCCGCTCGCTGGGCTTAAGCGTCGGCGATGGCGTGGCGATCATGATGGAGAACCACCCGATCTATTACGAGGTGCTGTGGGCCGCGCAGCGCTCGGGCCTGCGCTACACCGCCATCTCCTCGCGACTCACGGCGAGCGAGGTCGATTACATCGTCAAAGATTCCGGTGCGAAGGCGTTCATCGTGTCGGCGGCGATGGCCGAGGTCGCTGTTCAGGTGGCGCCGCACCTCTCGGGCGTGACGCTGCTGATGGCCGATGCCGCCATCGCGCCGTTTGCGTCGTTTGAAGCCGCGCGGGCCCGTTTTCCCGCGACGCCCGTGCCCGACGAGACCCCCGGCGGGGCCATGCTCTATTCGTCGGGCACCACGGGTCGGCCCAAGGGCGTCAAGCGCGCGCTGCCGGGCGGCTCCCTGCTGGAGGCCGAGGTGCTGACCGCCTGGGCGCGCGACGGCTACGGCATGGGCCCAGACACCGTCTACCTCTCGCCAGCGCCGCTCTATCACGCCGCGCCTCTGGGCTGGTCGATGAACGTCCAGCGGCTGGGCGGGACCGTGGTGATGATGGAGAAGTTCGACGCCGAGGACTGCCTGCGCCAGATCGAGACGCACAGGATCACCCACGTCCAGTTCGTGCCCACCCACTTCGTGCGAATGCTGAAACTGCCGCCGGGCGTGCGCGAGGGCTATGATCACAGCTCGCTGAAACTGGTCTTTCACGCCGCCGCGCCGTGCCCGATCCCGGTCAAGGCACAGATGATCGCGTGGTGGGGGCCGATCATCCACGAGTATTATGCCGGCACCGAGGGGAACGGCCGCACGGTTATCGATTCCCCGCAGTGGCTGGCGCACAAGGGCTCGGTTGGCCGGGCCACCCTACCGGTCGAGGTGAAGATCTGCGACGACGACGGCGAGCCGCTGCCGCCGCGCGCGGAGGGCATGGTCTATTTCTCGGGCGGGGCGAAGTTCGAGTACCATAACGCGCCCGAAAAGGTGGCCGAGAGCACCAATCGTCACGGCTGGACCACCCTGGGCGACGTCGGCTGGCTGGACGAGGAGGGCTACCTCTACCTCACCGACCGCAAGAGCTTCATGATCATCTCAGGCGGCGTGAACATCTATCCGCAGGAGATCGAGAACCTGCTGATCACCCATCCCCGCGTCGCCGACGCGGCGGTGGTTAGCGCCCCCGACGAGGAGATGGGCGAGCGGGTGGTGGCGGTGATCCAGCCCATGGCTTGGGCGGACGCCGGGGAGGACCTGCGCGCCGAACTGACCGCCTTCTGCCGGGCCAGCCTGTCGGGCGTGAAGCTGCCGCGCCAGATCGACTTCATGGAGGAGCTCCCGCGCCACCCCACGGGCAAGCTCTACAAGCGCCTGATCCGCGACGCCTATTGGGCCAAGGCGCCATGAGCGGCGACCTGTTCGACCTCAGTGGCAAGATCGCCCTGGTCACCGGCGGCAGTCGCGGCCTGGGGCTGCAGATGGTCCGCGCCTTCGCCCGCGCGGGCGCTGACGTGATCATCTCCAGCCGCAAGCTGGACGCCTGCGAAGCCGCCGCCGACGAGGTGCGGGCCATGGGCCGCCGCGCGTTGGCCCACGCGGCGCATGCGGCGCGGTGGGACGAGATCGACGGGCTGATCGCGGCGGCCTATGCGCAGTTCGGCCGGATCGACATCCTGGTCAACAATGCCGGCATGTCGCCCGCCATACCCAGTCATGAGGTCACCGAGGCGCTGTTCGACAGCGTGGTCGGCCTGAACTTCAAGGGCCCGTTCCGCCTGGCCTCCCAGGTCGCGCACCGGATGGCCCAAGGCGAAGGCGGGGTGATCATCAATGTCTCGTCGTCGGGCGCCCTCGTGCCGCTGCCGGGGGTCGTGCCCTACGCGGGCGCGAAGGCGGCGCTGAACGCCATGACGGTCTCGATGGCCCGCGAATACGGCCCCAAGGTGCGGGTCAACACCATCTCCGCCGGGCCCTTCCTGACCGACATCGCCAAGGCCTGGACG
>JANPKX010000249.1:0-2122 GCA_031426235.1 Alphaproteobacteria bacterium
GTCATCCCGCCGCCCAACGTGACGGGGTCGCTGCATATCGGCCACGCGCTAAACAACACGCTGCAGGACATCCTGACCCGCTATCACCGGATGAAGGGCAAGGCGGCGCTGTGGCTGCCGGGGATGGACCACGCCGGCATCGCCACCCAGATGGTGGTGGAGCGCCAGCTGGCGGCGGCGGGCAATATCAGCCGCCGCGACATGGGCCGCGACGCCTTCGTGGCCAAGGTCTGGGACTGGAAGGCCGAGAGCGGGGGCGCCATCAACGGCCAGCTGCGGCGGCTGGGGGCGTCCTGCGACTGGAGCCGCGAGCGGTTCACCCTGGACGAGGGCCTGTCGACGGCGGTTCGCAAGGTGTTCGTGCAGCTGCACAAGGAAGGCCTGATCTATCGCGACAAGCGCCTGGTGAACTGGGACCCGCAGTTCCAGACCGCGATCTCCAACCTCGAGGTCGAGCAGAAGGAGGTCGACGGGCACTTCTGGCACTTTGCCTATCCGCTGGAGGATGGCTCGGGAGAGATCGTGGTCGCGACCACCCGGCCCGAGACCATGCTGGCCGACACCGCCGTCGCCGTTCACCCCTCGGACGCGCGCTACACGGCGGTGATCGGGCGGGCCGTGCGCCTGCCGATCGTGAACCGGCCGATCCCGATCATCGCCGACGAGTACCCTGATCCCGAGAAGGGCTCCGGCGCCGTGAAGATCACCCCGGCGCACGACTTCAACGACTTCGCGGTCGGCAAGCGTCACAACCTGCCGGTCATCAACATCTTCGACGACTTCGCGCGGATCAACGACAACGCCCCGCCGGAGTATCGCGGCCTGGACCGGTTCGAGGCCCGCAAGAAGGTGGTCGAGGCGTTCGAGGCCCTGGGCCTGCTGCGCGAGGTCGAGAAGACCCGCCACACCGTGCCGCACGGCGACCGGTCGGGCGTGGTGGTCGAGCCCTACCTGACCGATCAGTGGTACGTCGCCGCCGACGTGCTGGCCAAACCCGCTATTGCGGCCATCGAGAACGGCGACACGGTCTTCGTGCCCAAAAACTGGGAGACGACCTACTTCGAGTGGATGCGCAACATCGAGCCGTGGTGCATCTCGCGCCAGCTCTGGTGGGGCCACCGGATCCCGGCCTGGTACGGGCCGGACGGCCGGGCGTTCGTCGAGGAGACCGAAGCCGAAGCACAAGGGAAGGCCGACGAGCACTACGGCCGGTCGACGCCGCTGCGCCAGGACGAGGACGTGCTGGACACTTGGTTCTCGTCAGGCCTGTGGCCGTTCTCCACCCTCGGCTGGCCGGAGAAGACGTCGGACCTGGCGCGGTTCTACCCGACCCACACCCTGATCACCGGCTTCGACATCATCTTCTTCTGGGTCGCCCGGATGATGATGCAGGGCATCCACTTCACGGGGCAGGTCCCGTTCAAGCGGATCTTCATCAACGCCTTGGTCCGCGACGCCACCGGCGCGAAGATGAGCAAGTCCAAGGGCAACGTCATGGACCCTCTGGAGCTGGTCGACGACTACGGCGCCGACGCGCTGCGGTTCACCCTGGCCGCCATGTCGGGCCAGGCCCGGGACATCAAGCTCAGCCGCCAGCGGATCGAGGGCTATCGTAACTTCGGCACCAAGCTGTGGAACGCGACGCGCTTCTGCCAGATGAACGGCTGCGCGCGCGCCGAGGATTTCGCCCCGGCCAGCGTCAGCGCTCCGCTCAACCGCTGGATCGTAGGCGAGACCACGCGGACGGCCCAGGCGGTCACCGCCGCCCTGGCGGACTGTGGATTCGGGGAGTCGACCGAGCAGCTCTACCGCTTCATCTGGAACCAGTTCTGCGACTGGTACGTTGAGCTCGCCAAGCCGCTTTTGACGGGCGATGACGCCGCCGCGAAAGCCGAGACCCAGGCCACCGCCGCTTGGGTGTTGGACGTGATCCTGCGGCTGCTGCACCCGGCCATGCCGTTCATCACCGAGGAACTGTGGGCCCAGACGCAGGACCTGGGTGCGCCCCGCGAGCACGGGGGCTTCCTGATGACGGCGCGGTGGCCGGAGCTGCCTGCCAGCCTGATCGATCCGGCGGCCGACGCGCAGGTCGGGCTGGTGATCGAGGCCATCTCGGAGGGCC
>JANPKX010000250.1:0-10282 GCA_031426235.1 Alphaproteobacteria bacterium
GCAGGGCGTGGTGAGCTGGTTCGATAACTTCTGCGTTCTGCTCCGCAGAGACGGGCAATCCCAGCTCGTCTACAAGCACGCGATATCCACCATCATGCCGGCCCAGCCTGTCCAACTGTATGAGCCGGCCGACGACGAGGCCGATTGAGTCATTCAAAATCCGTAGACCGTGAGGCGCCTGTCCAGGGCGCCCTCGTCATCCATCCCGCCCGGGAGGGGCGCGGCTCCGCGCGCGCGCCGCAGGCGCGGCTCGAGGAGGCCGCCGGCCTCGCCCTGGCCCTCGACCTGGAAGTCCGCGAGACCCTGGTCGTGAAGCTGCGCGAGCTGACGCCGGCCACCCTGTTCGGCAAGGGCAAGGTCGAGGAGATCCGCGTCCTCATCGAGGTCGAGGAGCTTGACGTCGTCGTCATCGACGACGCGCTCACGCCCGTGCAGCAGCGCAACCTCGAGAAAGCCTGGCAGGCCAAGGTCATGGACCGCACCGGCCTGATCCTGGACATCTTCGCCCGCCGCGCGCGCACCCGTGAGGGTCGGCTACAGGTCGAACTGGCGCGCCTGACCTATGAACGCTCGCGCCTCGTGCGCACCTGGACCCACCTGGAGCGCCAGCGTGGCGGGTTCGGCGTCATGGGCGGGCCCGGCGAAACCCAGATCGAGACCGACCGCCGGCTGATCGCCGAGAAGATCCGCAAGCTGAAGGACGAACTGGTCGAGGTGCGTCGCACGCGGACTTTGCAGCGCTCGGCCCGTAAGCGGGTGCCGTTCCCGACCGTGGCCCTTGTGGGCTATACGAACGCGGGAAAGTCGACCCTGTTCAACCGCCTGACCGACGCCGCGGTGGTGGCCGAGGACATGCTGTTCGCCACCCTGGATCCGACGTTGCGGAGCCTCAAGCTGCCCGATGGCCGCCCGGCGATCCTGAGCGACACCGTGGGCTTCATCTCCGACCTGCCGCACGAGCTTGTCGAGGCCTTCCGCGCCACACTGGAGGAGGTCAAGGAGGCTGATGTCGTCCTCCACGTGCGCGACATCGCCAGCATCGAGAGTGCCGCCCAGGCCGGCGATGTGCGAACCGTCCTGGCGCGGCTCGGCGTCGACATGGAGGAGCGCCGGATCGTCGAGGTCTGGAACAAGGCCGATCTGGTCCCCGCCGACGCACAGGTCGAACTGGCCAACGACGCCCGCCGCGCCAGCCCCCCCGCCGTGCTGGTCTCTGCGGTAACAGGGCAGGGGTGCGACGCCCTGCTGGCCATGATCGCGACGCTGGTCGACGAGGCGCCGCCGGTGGATGTCTACGCGCCGGCGGCCGAGGGCGCCGCCATCGCCTGGCTCTACCGCAATGGCCGCGTGCTGGACCGCAACGAGGACAAGGACGGCTCCGTCCGCCTCGCTGTCAGCCTGTCCGCCCAGGCCATGGGGCAATTCGAGCAGATGTTCCCAGGCGCTGAGGTGCGGGGGCGGTAGCGAGGCTTTGCCGCGACCGTCCTGTCATCCCGGGCAAGCGTAGCGAAGACCCGGGACCCAGAAGCCTCGCAAGATGCTGGGTCCCGGATCGGCCTGCGGCCGTCCGGGATGACGGTGGGGGGCCGTCACTTAGCCCGTTCCGCCGCCTTCACCGCGTCCCAGAGCGCATCCATCTCGGCCAGATCGGACTGGGCGGGCGTCCGGCCCCGCGCTGCAAGGCGTCGCTCCACATCCTTGAAGCGACGCATGAATTTGGCATTGGTGTAGCGGATCGCGTCCTCTGGATCGATGTCCAGGGTGCGGGCGAGGTTGGCGACCACGAACAGCACGTCGCCCAGTTCTTCCCGGGCCTTCTCCATGTCCCCGGCGCGCACCTCGTCGAGCAATTCGCCGACCTCCTCGTGCAGCTTGGCGATCACCGCCTCGGCGTCTGGCCAGACGAAGCCCACGGCGGCCGCCCGCTTCGACAGCTTCACGGCCCGGGTCAGGCCCGGCAGGCCGACCGGTACGTCATCCAGCACCCCCGCTGGCCCCACGCCGGCCTTCTCGCGGCGCTCGCCCGCCTTCAGCTCTTCCCACCCGGCTTTCTGCGCCGCGAGGGAGCCGTAGGTTTCGTCGGCGAAGACATGGGGATGGCGGCGGATCATCTTGTCGTTGATGGCGCAGGCGACGTCGTCGAACCCGAAGGCGCCCTGTTCTTCCGCCATGCGGGCGTGGAACACCACCTGCAGCAGCAGGTCGCCCAATTCGTCCTTCAGGTCGCCCAGATCCCCGCGCTCGATGGCGTCCGCCACCTCATAGGCTTCCTCGACGGTGTAGGGCGCGATGGTCTGAAACGTCTGTTCCATATCCCAGGGGCAGCCGTCGTCCGGGTCGCGCAGCCTCGCCATGATCGCGAGCAGGCGCTCCAGCGGCGGCAGGTCGGCGGGCGGGGCAGGGCGGGGCATGGTCCGACTCACGAAAACGGCGCGCGGCGATCAGACCGCGCGCCGCCCGTGTCGGCAAGGCGAAGGCTCAGCGCTGGGCCAGCTCGCGGCCGCTGGCGAGCCGCCGGGCAAAGCGGTCAAACGCCCATTCGGCGTCGGACCAAACCCAGTTGGCGTAGCTGTTCTCGATGTCGGTCTCGAACCAGCGGTAGGCGAGAGGCGTCTCGCCGCCGTTCGCGGCCACCACGCGGCCGGTGATCGCCGCGCCGCCGATCCCGAAGCTCTGCATGGAAAGCCCAGGCTTGTCGCCCAGCTGCTTGAACGTCGGACGGTTGGGCTTCACATCGGTCAGGGTCAGTTCGATCCGCGCGTCGTCGTAGGCGCCGGCGCGCGCCAGCGAGCGCTCCACGCTGGTCCTTAGGCTGCCGGTCAACCGTTTGGCTTCGCGCACGCCATAGGTCTTCTCGAACGTCTTCTGAAGCTCCGGGGCCACGACGACGCTGACGCTCGCAGGCGCAGCCACGGCGGCTCCGGCGCCGGCCAGGGTGGAGATCAGGGCGAGGGTCAGAACCCGCATGGCAGTCCTCATCGGAATATGTTGACGCTAACCGTAGAGGTGGTGAGCGGCCCGTCACGCCACAAGGCCGTGAAGGAGGAGCTCCGGGCCGGATTGCCGGTCGGCGTAGCCGCATTAAATTCGCGCCTAAGGAAGATTATGCGAAATTACAACTCGCTTCGATCTTCGGGCGCTCTCCTCACAGGCGAGTAAACAGGCCGTGATGACGCCTGCGAGGAGAAACTTGAACACAAAGACCAGGGTTCGGATAAGGGTGTTCGAACTTGCACTGGACCGGGGGTTTGTCTGGCGCACGCTTGGTGGGATCGGGGGCACGGACCTGGCTCTTCCAGCAGTGAAGCAGCGTTTCCTTGTCAACAATTTTGGGGCTAACACATGCGTAAAATCCTTCTTCTGGCCGCCGCAGCGGCTCTCGTCCTGCCAGGCGTCGCAAGCGCCCAGGGCATTCTGACGTCCGTCAACGGGCTCGTGCAGATCGGCATCAACGACGACGGCTCGCTGAACCGCTTCGTTCCCAGCAGCGGCGATGTTCGCGGCATCGCCTACGATTTCGGCTCGGGTAACTTCCGCGACGCACTCTCACCCGGCTGCTATTGTGAGTCCTGGGGTGTGGCGGGTAACGGCTCTGGTGGCCAGGTTGGCCAGTCGACCGGCAACTCAAACATCAGCGTTTATGGGGCCGGGTCAACTCTGACGTCCTTCACCTCGAACACCGAACTGGGTTCGACGGGCCTGACCGTGACCCAGACCTATACCCTCTCCTCGGAGAACGCGACCGGGGCGCTCTTCAAGAACTCCATCGTGCTTACGAACACGACGGGCGCCACGATCACCGACCTGCGGTTTGCGCGCGCCATGGACTGGGACGTCCCGCCGACCGAATTCAGCGAGTTCGTGACCCATGTGGGCACGGGCACGACGCTGTCCCTGCTGCGTTCTACGGATGACGGCTTCGCTTTCGCGGACCCGATGTCGGCGGTGTCGAATGGCGGCCTCGGCGCCCCGGTAGACGCGGATGGAACGACGGGACCGTACGACCACGGCTCGCTGTTCGTGTTCGGTTTCGGCGACCTCCTGGCTGGCCAGTCCTATAAGCTCAACATCTTCTACGGCGCGGCTGGAAACAAGGCCGGCGCGATCAGCCTTCTGAGCACGATCGCTCCTCAGCTCTACAGCCTGGGGCAGTCGACGACTTCGGGTAGCGCTCCGGACGACTCTGCTCCGACGTTCATCTTCGCCTTCAACGGCGTCGGTGGCGATGTTGTGGTTCCGGGCGTTCCGGAAGCCTCGACCTGGGCGATGATGCTTCTGGGCTTCGGCGGGCTGGGCGGCATGCTGCGCAGCCGTCGCCGGATGGCCAATCAAGCCGTCGCGTAAGAATCGGCTGTTGATTACAGAGACGCCGTCGACCCTCGGGTCGGCGGCGTTTTTGCACGTCTTGACGCCGGTCGCCTCATTTCGGGAAACCACCATGCCAGCTTCGCCCGTTCTCGCCGCTATCCTCGCCTGCCTAGCCCTGGCCAGCTGTCAGGGCGCAAAGCCGATAGAATCTCCACCCGTGGTAACCGTCGGTGACGCCACCGTGACCCTGGCGGATGTGCAGGCGCAACAGCCTGGGGCCACCGCCGAGACCGCGGATCCGATCGTGATTTCCGGCATTGTGGACCGCCTGCTGCTGGTCCAGGCTGCGGACGAGGCCAAGCTGCCGACCAACGCGCTTGCTGAGGCGCAGGCGGCGCGTGCGGCGCAGGTGGTCCGCGCCAACGCCATGGCCCAAAGGCTGGCCGCCAATGTTCGTCCTGCCACGGCGCAGGAGATCGACGCCTATGTCGCCGAGCATCCAGAAATCTTCGCCGAACGAAAATTCCTCGTCGTGGACCAGATCGAACTGCAACGCCCTTCCGACCCGAACATCCTCGCGCGCGGCGGCGCCATCCAGTCTGTCGACGATATGAAGGCCGTGCTGGACGCGGCCGGCATCGCCAGCCAGCGGACGGTGCGCGTCCTCGACACGGCCCAGATCTCGAAAGCCATGATCGACCGGTTGCTCGCCGTGCCCCCGAATGCGGTCTTCGAGCTGGGCAACGGGTCGCTGGTTACGGCTGGGCAGATCATTCAGGTGCGAGCCGCACCGCTGGCCGGACAGGCGGCCCGGGATGCCGCAGCCGCCGCTCTGAAATCCCGCGCCGCCGACGCCGCGGTGGAAGCCGGGCTTGTCCGCATGCGCAAGGCCGCAGCAGACAAGATTAAGTATGCCAAGGGCTACAGCGCACCGAGCTAAATGACGGCTGGGAGCTTTCCGGCGACGACGGCGGACACGGTCTCAACGAAGAACGCCGGCTCGGCGGCTCTGACCCGCGCCTCCAGATCGGCGGCCGTGTCGCCAGGCCTCACTGGGACGACCATCCGCGCCACCTCCGGCCCCTGGTCGTAGTCGCCATCGACCACGTGGATGACGATCGCGCTCGCGGTGAGGCCTGCGGCAAGCACCGCGTGATGCACCCGCGATCCATACATCCCTGCCCCGCCGAACTCCGGCAGCGGGCCGGGATGAACGTTGAGGATGTGGCCGGCGAACCGCTCCAGCGTGACCGGGCCGAGCTTTCGCAGATAGCCCGACAGGATCACCAGGTTCACACCGTGCGCGGTAAGCGCGTCCGCCAGCGCGGTGTCGGCGGCGTCGGGGTCTGGCAGCGTGGGGATCACCTGCGTCGCTAGTCCGGCCTCAGCCGCCCAGACCAGCGCCGGCGCATCTCGCCGATTGCTGACCAGGACGCGTGCCTCCGCCGGCAACCCGGCCGCGATCGCCTCGACGATCGCGCGCGCGCTGCTGCCGCCGCCCGACGCCAGGAATCCCAGCCGGAACGGGTGTTGATTCATGTGTCTAATGACGCAATCTCATGCGTCAGCGTCATGCCGTCGTACGCCGGCTCGACGCCGTCCGGGAGTTCAGCCAACAGCTGGCGGTAGTCCAGGTCGATGTGCATGTTGGTCAGGATCGCCCGTTTCGGCTTGACCCGCGCGATCCATTCCAGCGCCAGGTCGAGGTGCGCATGGGTCGGATGCGGCCGGCGCCGCAGGGCGTCGACAATCCAGATGTCCAGGTCCGCCAGGGCCTCGAACGCCCGCTCGTCCAGGCCGACCACATCGCTGGAATAGGCCACGCCACCGAACCGATAGCCCACGGATCGCACGCCGCCGTGGTCCTGGTCGAAGGTCACGACCGGGATCGCGCCCGTCGGCCCGTCAACCTGCCAAGGCGCACCGTGCCTGGGTATGTCGGCGACGTCGCAGATCGCGGGATAGCCGCCCTCACCCTCGAAGATGTAGCCGAACCGCCGCAGCATGGTGGCCTTGGTGGCGACATCCATCCAACAGGGAATCCGCCGCTGCTGGCGCAGGTAGAACGCGCGCACATCGTCCAGGCCGTGGACCTGGTCGGCGTGATCGTGGGTGAGCAAGACGGCGTCCACCCGCCGCACCCCCGCGCGGGCCGTCTGGATGCGCATCTCGGGCGAAGCGTCGATCAGGGCGGTCGTCAGGTCACCCGAAGCTTCGGCGCCCTCCCCCAGGCGCCGGACCAGGAGGGAGCACCGCGTGCGGAAATTCCTCGGCTCTTCCGGGTCGCACACGCCCCAATCGCCGTCGGCGCGCGGCACGCCGCCGGAGGAGCCGCAGCCCAGGATGGTGACCTCCAGCGCGCCGCTCACGGCCGTGGGATCCGATCGAACAGCGTGAAGAAGGCGTCCTCGGTGCGCCGTTCGGCCTCGGCCAGGGACCAGCCCCGGATCTCGGCGAGCTTGGCCATCACATGCGGCACATAGGCCGGCTCGTTCCGCCGCCCGCGGTGCGGCACGGGCGCCAGATACGGACAGTCGGTCTCCACGATGATCCGCTCGGCGGGCATGTCGGCGATCACGGCCCGCACGTCCTCGGCCGCCTTGAAGGTCGCGATGCCCGAGACCGAGAACCACGCGCCCAGCGCCGCACACCGCGCCGCCAGATCCGCGCCCGACGTGTAGCAGTGCATCAGGATGCGGAACGGCCCGGCGGCATGCTCGGCCTCCAGGATCTCGCCCATGACGTCGTCCGCCTCGCGCGTGTGGACCACCAGGGGCAGGCCGGTCTGGCGCGCGGCCGCGATGTGGGCGCGGAACACCGCCGCCTGGATGTCGCGCGGGCTGAGATCATAGTGGAAATCCAGGCCGCACTCGCCGATCCCCACGACGCGCGGATCGCCAGCCATTTCCACCAGAGCGTCAGGCGACAGGTCCGGATCGTGCCGGGCCTCGTGCGGGTGCGTGCCCACGGTGCACCAGATGTCCGGCTGGTCGGCGAGCGCACGGCAGGCCGGGAAATTCGAAACCCGGTCACAGATGTTGACCATCAGGCCGACGCCGGCGGCCCGCGCGCGGCCGATCACGGCGTCCCGGTCGTCGTCGAACTGCGGGGCGTGCAGGTTGACGTGGCTGTCGATGATCATCGCGCCGCCTGTCGCAGGTCGACCAGGGCGGTGAACAGGGCATCGGTGCGGTCGAGATTGAGCGCCTCCACCTCGCGCGGCAGCCGCTGCAGGGTCTCCCAGGCGCCGGCCCAGCGGTCCAGCGACCCGGCGCCGCTCCGCGCCTGCTCGCCCGCGAAGGCGTGCACCCGGCTCGCCAGCCGCTCGAACAGCAGGGCGAAGCGCTGGGCGCCCTCCCCGCCCCGGAACGTCTCGGCCAACGCCAGGGCTCGGGCTTCGTCCACGCGCGGCAGGTCGGCCAGCAGGTCGCGGGCGGCGTCATCCAGGCTCAGCGCGCCCGCGGCGGCCAGCACCAGCGCACGGCCGGGCGCCCCGTCGGCCATCCGCGCCAGCCGCGCGGCGTCCTCGCCGCTGACGTCCGTGCGGCGGCGCACGAATTCGGCGGCCGTCGCGTCGTCCAGCGGCTGGAACGCCAGCCTGCGGCACCGCGACCGGATCGTCGGCAACAGCCGACCCGGCGCATGGCAGACCATCAGCAGCACCCCGCGCGGCGGCGGCTCTTCGAGGGTCTTCAGGATGGCGTTGGCGGCATTGACGTTGAGGTCGTCCGCCGCGTCGATGATCGCCACCCGGTGCGGCGCGCTCGCGGGCGACTTGGAAAAGAACTCGGCCAGCTTGCGGGCGTCGTCCACGGGAATGATCCGGCGCGGCTTGCCGTCGGGGCCCTCACGCTCCAGCACCATCAGATCCGGATGGCTGCGGGCGGCGACCTGCCGGCTTACCGAATGCTCCGGATCGGCGCTCAGCCCGTCCTGGCCAGGCTCCGCCGGCGCGCCCAGCAGCCGGCGTGCGGCCCGGTACGCAAAGGTCGCCTTGCCGACGCCCTCCGGTCCCGTCAGCAGCCAGGCGTGGTGCAGGCGTCCACGCGCCCGTGCGTCGTCAAAGGCCGCCTCGGCGGCGTCCTGGCCCATCAGGTCGTGGACCTGGCGCGGATGCGGGACTTCGATCTCAGCCATCGCGGCCCAACCGGGTCCGGACGCCCTGCCAGACCCCCGCCTCGACGGCGTCCATGTCGGCTGCGGCGTCGATCAGGACACAGCGCTCCGGCTCGGCCCTGGCGATGGCGAGGAAACCCGCGCGCAACCGCTCATGGAACGCCGCGCCCTTGGATTCGAACCGCATCTCCGAGCCGGCTCGGGCGTGCGCCCGCGCCAGTCCCACCTCCACCGGCAGGTCGAACACCAGGGTCAGGTCCGGTTTGGTGGTCTCCAGAATGTGGGTCTCCAGCGCCGTGATCAGAGCCGGGTCGACCCCGCCGGCGGCGCCCTGATAGGCGCGGGTGGAATCGGCGAACCGGTCGCAGATTACCCAGTGGCCGCGGTCCAGCGCCGGCCGGATCACCCGCTCGATGTGGTCGCGCCGCGCGGCGTACATCAGCAGGGTCTCAGTCACCGGGCTCCAGCGATCCGCAGAGCCGTTGAGCACGAGATCACGGATGCTCTCGGCGCCCGGCGATCCGCCCGGTTCGCGGGTCTGCACGACCGCCACGCCCTCGGCCTGCAGACGCGCAGCCAGCCGCCGCACCTGGGTGGACTTGCCGGCGCCCTCGCCGCCCTCGAACGTGATGAACCGACCGCGCGTCACCGCGTCAAATTGGCCGGTTCGAAGGCTTTGTCTAGAAGGTCCTGACCACCCGGGCGTCGGCGAACCCGATCTCGGCCACGCGGTCGCGCAGAGCATAGGCCGCGGCCTCGTCGGCAGGGGCCGGCAGGGTGACACGATAGAGCGTCAGGCCGCCGCTCTCCACCGGCTCGACGACAGCGGCGCCGGCGCGGGCGAGCTGGCGGGCCGCGATCCGCGCATTGGCCTCGCTGGCAAAGGCCCCCGCCTGGACCCGCAACGCCGACGTGACGACGACAGGGGTCCCCGGCAAGGCCACGATCGGGGCCGCCGTGGTCGTGGGCGCTGCGGCGATCGGGGCGCTGGAGATGGCCGAGCCGGTCAGGGGCGGCAGGGCTTCGGTCGTGATCGCCCCGGGCGACGGCGCCGGGCGGGCGGCGAAGGGCGCGGCCTCTGGCGCCATGGCGGTCACGGGGGACGGACTGCTGGCCAGGGCCGTCATCGCCATCGGCGCGGCCGGTAGGCGCGTGGGCAGGGGTTTGGTCGCCGCATAGCGCACCCCGCCGCTCGGTCCCACCAGCGGCGCGGGGCCCACGTAACGCACGCGGACCCTGGCCAGGCCCTGCCGCTCATAGCCGAGCTGGCGGGCGGCCTCGCGGCTGAGATCGATGATCCGGTCGCCGACGAACGGCCCGCGATCGTTCACCCGCACCACCAGGGCGCGGCCATTGTCCAGGTTCGTCACTTCAACCATCGACGGCAAAGGCAAGGTGGTGTGCGCGGCCGAGACCCGCGCCATGTCGAAGGTCTCGCCGTTCGCCGTCGCCTTCATGTGGAACGCGTCGCCGTACCACGAGGCGACGCCGGTCTGGTCGTAGTCCGGTTGTTCGCGCGGGACGTACCAGATCCCGCCCACCTGGTAGGGCTGGCCGACCTTGTAGACGCCCTGCCCCGCCGGCGGCGCGCCGAGCGTGCGATCCGCCCGCGTGGGGTAGCTGGGCGAGACGCAGGCGCTCAAGCACGCCCCCGCCATCAGCACCCCGGCAAGACCAAGCCTGCGCCCGACAATCTGGAAATCCGCCATCCTGGCCTCCGACTCTCAAGGCCTCAGAGTGCCTCCGGAAGCTTGCGACGTGGTTAACCGAACCTTGCCGGTTGGAAGCCGCGCGGATCGCCTGCTAGAAGGCCGCCTCCGGAAGGGTGGCCGAGTGGTTTAAGGCAGCGGTCTTGAAA
>JANPKX010000251.1:0-1906 GCA_031426235.1 Alphaproteobacteria bacterium
CGCGCTCGATGCGTCCGGAAATGCGATCCGCAGGTTCGTCTCCGCGACCCGGTTGAGCGGCGTCAGCCGGCCTAATTTTGCGAATACCCAAGACCCAAAATCCGAAGCACGATCAATGGGAAAGGCCCGGACCAAGGCAGCAGCGGCGTCAAACAGCGCAGCTTCGAGCATCCAAACAATTTTTGATGCGTATGAATGATTGAGTGCGGCCATTGCGCCCTAACTAGGCGGCAGAACCCACTCTCGGCAATGGAGGCGGCTGGCGT
Organism: Alphaproteobacteria bacterium; assembly: GCA_031426235.1. GTDB lineage: Bacteria > Pseudomonadota > Alphaproteobacteria > Caulobacterales > Caulobacteraceae > Phenylobacterium. The sequence continues at coordinate 267 of JANPKX010000251.1, forward strand.
GGGACTTGCGTTGTCTCAACCACGGAGTCCCGAAGCGGGACGCAAGGACACGATGGTCGGGGAATCCATGGACGAGATCGACAACCATCTGGGTCGACGCCTGCGCCGCCGGCGCCGTCTTCTGGGCCTCACCCAGCAGGAGCTGGCTCACGCCTGCGGCGTTCGCTTCCAGCAGATCCAGAAGTACGAGTGCGCCGCGAACCGGATGTCTGCCGCCCGGCTGTGGCAGCTGGCCGAGGTTCTGGAAGTGCCGGTGAGCTATTTCTACGAAGGCCTGACGCGCGACCAGCGCGAACACCTGGAACGCGAGGGCTCCTCCGCCGCCAGCGACACCATGGCCAGCAAGGAAACGCAGGACCTCATCCACGCCTATTATCAGTTGGGCGAACGGCCCCGCCGCCGCCTCCTGGACCTGGCGAAGGCCATGAACGGCGAGATCGAGGCTTAAGCTGACGCAAGAGGCGCGGTAAGCGTTGGGGCATGGGCCTCGATCCAAACCTGCTTGAAACGCTCGATGACTTCCTCATCGCTCTGAACCGCGCCGCGGCTGCAGCTATCCTGCCCCTGTTTCGCGGCGCGCATGGCCTGACGAACAAGCTGGAGGGCGGCTTCGACCCGGTGACCGAGGCCGACACAGGCGCCGAGCGCGCTATCCGCGGCCTTATCGCCCAGCACTATCCCGACCACGGCGTGATCGGCGAGGAATACGGCGAGGATCGGCCCGATGCGGAGTTCGTGTGGGTGCTGGATCCGGTTGACGGGACGCGCGCCTTCATCGCCGGACTGCCGCTGTGGTGCACCCTGATCGGCTTGCGTCACCAGGGCCGCCCGGTCCTGGGCTCGATCGGCCAACCCTTCCTGGATGAGCTCTACATCGGCCATGCGGGCGCTTCCCGGAAGATCTCGGGCGACCAGAGCACGCCGCTGGCCGTGCGGCCGTGCGCCGGGCTCGCCGAGGCGATCATCGCCACCACCGACCCCGAGGCCTGCTTCAACCCGGCCGAGCGCGCCGCATGGGTGCGGGTGCGCACCGCCGCGCGGCTGGCGCGGCTGGGCTGCGACGCCTACGCCTACGCGATGGTGGCGGCCGGCGCGATTGATCTGGTGGTCGAGGCCGGGCTCAAGTCCTGGGATATCGAGGCGGCCATACCGGTCATTGCCGGCGCGGGTGGGACAACCACCGACTGGTCGGGCCGACCCGTAGGCCAAAACGGCGGAAACATCGCCATTGCCGGCGACCCGCGCTGCCTGGACGCGGCCCTGGCCGCGCTGAAAGGTATCGAGCCCTGATCGCCGTGCGCGGCTAGGCCTTCGCGGGCTTGGCCGCTGGCTTTCGCGCGGGCGCGGTTTTGGCGGCCGACTTGGGCGGCGTCTTCGTAGCCGGCTTGGTTGCGGCCTTCGCCGCCGGCTTGGCCGCCGTGGCGTCAGACGCCTTCACCTTGGCCGGCGCCGCCTTCGGCGCGGCAGGCGCCTTCGCGGGCTTGGCCGCCGTAGCCTTGCTGGCCGCGGGAGCCTTGGCTGGCGCCGCCTTTCCGGCTGGCTTCGCAGCGGGACTGGTGGCGGCGGGCTTTGCAGCGACCGGTTTCGCGACGGGGCTCGTCTTGGGCGCAGCGGCCTTCTTCGCGGCCGCGACCGGCGCG
>JANPKX010000252.1:0-9142 GCA_031426235.1 Alphaproteobacteria bacterium
AGACGCGATCACCGCCGCCAGCCGACCGAACGGCGGCAGGCCTGCCGCCTCGCGCTCGGCCATCTCGGCGGCGCCGAAGCCGTCGCGGTCCTGGGCCTTCAGGGCCTGCATGACCGCATGTTCGGGGGCGTAGGTCTGGAGCAAGGCCCGCCCCGGCCGCTCCCGCCGTCCCGCCCGGCCCGTCGCCTGGGCCAGCAACTGATAGGTCCGCTCAGCGGCCCTGAGGTCGCCGCCGCGTAGGCCAAGGTCGGCGTCGACCACGCCGACCAGAGTCAGGTTGGGGAAGTTGTGCCCTTTGGCGGCAGCCTGGGTCGCCACCAGGATGTCGATCTCGCCCGCCGCCATGGTCTCGATCAGCCGCCGCGCCTCGCGCGCGTCGAAAACCGTATCCGAGGAGAAGACCGCGACCCGCGCCTCAGGGAACAGCGCGCGGGCTTCCTCTTCGACGCGCTCCACGCCAGGTCCTATGGAGACCAGGCTGTCGCGGGCATGGCAGTGGGGGCAGGCTACGGGCTTGGGCATGGAAAAGCCCGTGAGGTGACAGATCAGCCGGCCGGTATAGCGATGCTCAACCAGCCAGCTGTCGGTGTCCGGCGCGCACAGGCGCTCGCCGCAGGCCTTGCACAGCACCAGCGGCGCGTAGCCCCTGCGGTTGAGGAACAACAGGCTCTGCTCCCCCCGGCCCCAGGTCTCCGCCATCGCCTGGCGCAGGGGCGGCGACAGCCACTGGCCGGGGTCTGGGGGTGTCTCGCGCAGATCGATCAGGTCGATGTCCGGCAGCCGCGCGCCGCCGTGCCGGTCACTGAGTTTCAGCCAACGATACCGCCCCTGCTCAGCGTTGCGCAGGGTCTCCAGCGACGGCGTCGCCGAGGCCAGCACCACGGCCGCGCCCTCGATCCGCGCCCGGGCCACGGCCAGGTCGCGGGCGTGATAGATGAAGCCCTCTTCCTGCTTGAACGAGCCGTCGTGCTCTTCGTCCACCACGATCAGGCCCAGCTTGCGGTAGGGAAGAAACAGCGCCGACCGCGCGCCCACCACGATCCGGCAGGCGCCGGCCGCGGCGCCCTCCCAGACCCGCCGCCGGGCCGGCGGCGCCACGCCGGAGTGCCACTCTCCGGGCGCCGCGCCAAACCGCTCGGTGACGCGCGCGATCACGGCCTGAGTCAAAGCGATCTCCGGCAGCAGGATCAGGACCTGAACTTGCGGATCGGCGGCCAGGGCGGCCTCGACGGCTTCCAGATAAACCTCGGTCTTGCCCGATCCGGTCACGCCATCCAGCAGCGCCACGCCAAACGCGCCCTGCGCGGCCATGGTCCTGAGCACGGCCGCCGCCGCCGCCTGGCTGGCGTTCAGCACCGCGCCCTGGCGGCCGAGGTCGGGCGCCTCGAACCGGGCTTCGGGGACCACATGCTCGAGGGCCAGGACGCCTTCCTCCACCAAGGCTTTCACCACGCCCGAGGACACAGCGGCGGCCCGCGCCAGGTCTGCCGGCGCCGAGGGTCCAGCCGCCGCTTCGGCCAAGACGCGGCTGCGCGCGGGCGTGAGTCGTAAAGGCGGCGCGCCGGTCAGGCTGACGACGCGCTGGGCCTTGGGCTTCGGGGCCCGCGCGCCGCGCAGAGCGATAGCCAGTGGCTGGCCGGGCGCGTCCACGGCGTAGCGCGCCGCCCACTGAACGAAGGCCAGAGTCCCGGGCGGCAAGGGCGGCTCGTCCAGGCGTTCGGCAAGCGCCTTGAGCGGCCGGTTGCCGCCCTCGGCCTCGCGCAGTCCGACGACCACCCCCCGCACCAGCCGGGATCCTAGCGGCGCGGCGACCTGGTCGCCGATGACCAGCACCATGCCCTCGGGCTCGGCGTAGTCGAACGCCTCCGGCAAGGGCATGGGAATCAGAACGGCGGCGATGCGGCTCATGGCTTTAAGCCGCAGGCCATCGCAGCTAGAAGCATCCCGAACAAGCGCCAAGGTCCGACACTCATGCAGCTCTTCCTCGACACCACTGACACCGCCGTGCTGGCCGACCTTGCCGCGACGGGCCTGGTGGACGGCGTCACCACCAACCCTAGCCTGATCGCCAAGTCGGGCCGGCCGATGGCGGAGGTGATTGCCGAGATCTGCGGGTTGGTCGATGGGCCGGTCAGCGCCGAGGTCGCCGCCATGGATGTCGCTGGCATGCTGGCCGAGGGCCGCAAGCTCGCCGCCATCGCGACGAATGTCGTCGTCAAGGTGCCGCTGACCCGGCAGGGCTTGACCGCCACCCGCGAGTTCGCCGCCGAGGGCATCCAGACCAATGTCACGCTCTGCTTCTCCACGGCCCAGGCCCTGCTGGCGGCCAAGGCCGGCGCCACCTTCGTCAGCCCCTTCATCGGACGACTGGACGACCACGGCGCTGCTGGGATGGACCTGATCACCGAGATCCGCGCGATCTACGACAACTACGAGTTCGACACCGAGATCCTGGCCGCCTCGATCCGCACACCGGCCCACGTGGCCGAGGCTGCCATGGCCGGTTCGGACTGCGCCACCATTCCCCCGGACGTCTTTCAGGCGCTCTTCAAGCATCCGTTAACCGAACGGGGGCTCCAACAGTTCATGGCGGACTGGGCCAAGACCGGCCAGTCGATTCTCTGAAGGCAAGTGACATGGACGGCTCGCAGGGTGAGTTCAGTTTCGGCGGCGCCCCGCCCGAGCCGTCGTCCGTGCGGCGCTTCCTTTCCGACAATCCGGAGTTCTTGAAGAGCGACGCTGGCCTGCTTGCCGAACTGGGACTGACCCTGGCCACCAGCTCCAACGTGGTTGAGTTCGCCCCGATGGCGCGGGTGCACGCCGCGCACCAGCGCGAGGCCGAGCAACGGGCGATGCTGGAGGAAGTGGCGCGGGCGAACTTCGCGGCGCAGGCCCAGACCCATGGCGCGGTCGTCGACCTGCTTGACGCCCGCAACCTGTCGGACCTCGCCCGCCGGGTCGACGAGATCGCCCGGACGCGCTTCGGCCTGGCGGCTGGCATCATCGCCCTGGAGTCCGAAGGCCTGCCGCCGGCGGGCTGGAAGCACCTCGTCGAGGGGCAAGTGGACCTGATCCTGGACGGCTCGCACCGGATGGCCCGGATGGGCCAGGCCCCAACGTCATCCGGCCTGTTTGGGCCCATATCAGCGGAGGTGGCCTCCATGGCCATGGTCCGGCTGGCCATCTGGGAGCCGTCGCGCCAGGGGCTGCTCGCCTTCGGCTCCGCCGATCCAGAGGGGTTCACCCCGGACATGGGCGCCGAACTGGTCGCGCTCCTGGCCCGGGTCGTTGAGCGGACGGCCGAGCGATGGCCGCTGCTCTAAGCGGCGACGCGGCCCGCCAGCTCTGGCTGCAGCATCTGGCGCACGAACGCCGCGCTTCCCCCCGCACGCTCGAGGCCTATGGCTTCGCCGCCGCACGCTACCTGGCGTTCCTGAGCCGGCATCAGGGCGAGACGCCGACCCTGAAGTCCCTGGCGGCTGTGACGCCCGCCGAGGTGCGCGCCTGGTTGGCGCATCTGCGCTCCGGCGACAAGCCGTTGTCACCCCGGTCGATGAGCCAGGCGCTCTCCGCCATCCGCACCTTCCACCGCTTCCTGGACCGGCGGCTGGACGCCCCCAACCCCACCATCGCCCTCGTACGCGGCCCGCGGGTCACGCCCGGGGCGCCGCGTCCGGTCACCGAGGACCAGGCCGCGGGCCTGTTGGCCGAGCCCGGGCTTGATCCCGACCGCGAGGGCTGGGAGGCGGCCCGCGACGAGGCGGTCCTGACCCTGCTCTATGGCTGCGGGCTGCGGATTTCCGAGGGGCTGTCCTTGACGCGCTCCGTCGCCCCGCTGGGCGAGACCCTGCGCATCACCGGCAAGGGCTCCAAGACCCGCATCGTTCCCGTTCTGCCCGCCGTCCGCGACGCCATCGACGCCTATGTCGCACGGCTGCCGTTCGGGCTCTCGCCAGACGAGCCATTGTTCCGCGCCAAGCGGGGCGGGCCGCTCAGCCCACGGCACGTCCAGGCTACGGTCCAGGGTCTCCGGGCCCGCCTCGGCCTGCCGCCCAGCGCGACGCCGCACGCGCTTCGGCACTCGTTTGCGACCCACCTGCTGGGGGCCGGGGCGGACCTCCGCGCAATCCAGGAACTGCTGGGCCACGCCTCGCTCTCGACCACACAGCGCTATACCGAGGTCGACGCGGCGGCCCTGCTGGGCGCCTACAACGCCGCGCACCCGCACGCGACGGCGTAGGCTACGAACCGGTTGCAAACCTTAGCCACGGCACGCCGCCATCCTCGCCGGCCTCGGTACAGCGGAAGCCCTCGCGGACGTAGAAGGCCTGGGCGCCGAGGTTGGCGGTCTGGCACTTGAGCGACAGGCGCCCGCCGGACTGCGCGATCACGTGGTGCAACAGGGCCTTGCCGATCCCGCGGCCGCGCTCCGTCACATACAGCGAGTGCAGGAAGGCTTGCGGGCGGTAAAGCGCGGCCATGGCGACGATGCGGTCGCCCTCGGCGGCGACGTAGATTTCCTCGTCGCGTGCCGCGGCCAGGAAGTCCGCCTCGCTGTGCCGTTCAGGCGGCAGCCAGGTGAAGGTGTCCCTGAGCACCCCGACATAGATTCGCGCGCAGACAGCCAACTCCTCCGGCCGGGCGCGGCGGAGCGTCAGGCCCTCGGCGCCGCCCTCTAGGCCTGCATCGTCCAGCCTTCGACTCCCATGGCGGCCTGACGCAGCGCCTCCGACCGCGTCGGGTGCGGGTGGCAGGTGCGGGCGATGTCTTCGGATGCGGCGCGGAAGGCCATGGCGACGCAGTATTCGCCGATCATCTCGCCGACCTGAGGTCCGATCATGTGAACGCCCAGAACCTCGTCGGTCGCCGCGTCGGCCAGGACCTTCACGAAGCCGTCGGTCTCATGGTTGATCTTGGCGCGGCTGTTCGCGCTGAACGGGAATTTGCCGACCTTGTAGGCGCGGCCTGCGGCCTTGAGCTGCTCCTCGGTCTGACCGACCCAGGCGACCTCCGGGGCCGTGTAGACGACGCTCGGGACCAGGTTGTAGTCCACGTGAGCATACTTGCCGGCGATCAGCTCGATACACGCGACGGCGTCTTCCTCGGCCTTGTGCGCCAGCATCGGACCCAGGATCACGTCGCCCGTCGCCCAGACCCCCGGCGCGGAGGTCTTGAAGTGGTCGGTGGGGATGAAGCCGCGCTTGTCGGTCTCGATGCCGACGCTCTCTAGGCCCAGGCCCTCCGTGTACGGCTTGCGCCCGATGGCCAGCAGCACGTAGTCCGCCTCCAGCGTCTCGGCGGCGCCTCCGGCAACGGGTTCGTAGGTGAGGGTGACGCTGGTCTTCGAGGCCTTGGCGCCGGTGACCTTCGAGCCGAGCTTGAACGCGATCCCCTGCTTGGTCAGCACCCGCTGGAAAGTCTTGGCCATCTCGGCGTCCATGCCGGGCGTGATCCGGTCCAGATACTCCACCACCGTGACCTGGGCGCCCAGCCGGCGCCAGACCGAACCCAGCTCAAGGCCGATAATGCCGGCGCCGATGACCACCAGGTGCTTCGGCACCTCGGGAAGGGTCAGGGCGCCGGTCGAATCCACAATCCGGACCTGATCTACGGCCACGCCCGGCAGGCCAGCGGGCTCTGAGCCGGTGGCGATGACAATATTCTTGGCCTCCAGGACCGTGACCGCGCCGTCCTCCGATGTCACCTCGACCTTGCCCGGACCGGCGAGCTTGCCGACGCCGTTGATCCAATCGGCCTTGTTCTTCTTGAACAGGAACTCGATGCCCTTGGTCAGCGCACCGACCGACTCGGCCTTCTGCTTCATCATCTGAGGCAGGTTGAGCTTAGGCGTGACCTCGATGCCTAGGGTCGCAAACTCGGTGTTCGCGGCCGCGAACAGCTCGGAGGCATGCAGCAGCGCCTTCGATGGCATGCAACCGACGTTCAGGCAGGTGCCGCCCAGGGTGGTGCGCTTCTCAACGCAGGCGACCTTCAGGCCGAGCTGACCGGCGCGGATCGCGGCGTTGTAGCCGGCGGGGCCACCGCCGATGATGACGACGTCGTAGGGGGCCATATCAGACGTCCAGCAGCAGGCGTTGCGGGTCTTCCAGGGCGTCCTTGACATGGACCAGGAAGGTCACGGCGCCCTGGCCGTCGACCACGCGGTGGTCGTAGCTGAGCGCCAGGTACATCATCGGCCGGATCACGATCTGGCCGCCGACCACCATCGGCCGCTCCTGGATCTTGTGCATGCCCAGGATGCCGGACTGCGGCGCGTTCAGGATCGGCGTCGACATCAGCGAGCCATAGACCCCGCCGTTGGAAATCGTGAAGGTGCCGCCCTGCAGGTCTTCCAGGGCCAGCTGGCCGTCGCGGGCCTTCTTGCCCAGGGCGCCGATCTCCTTCTCCACCCCGGCCAGGCTCATGGCGTCGGCATCACGGACCACGGGCGTCACCAAGCCCTTCTCGGTGCCGACCGCCACCGAGATGTCGTAGTGGTTCTTGAAGATTATGTCGGTCCCGTCGATCTCGGCGTTGACTTCCGGCACCTGTTTGAGCGCGTGGACCACGGCCTTCACGAAGAAGCTCATGAAGCCCAGCTTCACGCCGTGCTTTTTCTCGAACACGTCCTTGTACTGGTTGCGCAGCGCCATCACCGCCGTCATGTCGACCTCGTTGAAGGTGGTCAGCATGGCCGCCGCGTTCTGGGCCTCCTTCAGCCGGCGCGCGATGGTCTGGCGCAGGCGGGTCATCTTCACCCGCTCCTCGCGCTCGTGGACCGCCCTGGGCGCGGCTGGGGCGGCCGCCGGCGCCGGCGTCTTCGCCCGCGCCTCGAGAGCTGCCAGGGCATCGCCCTTGGTCACCCGGCCATCCTTGCCGGTGCCGGCGATCGCAGCGGGTTCCAGATTGTTCTCCGAGGCGATGCGCTGCGCCGAGGGTGCGAGCACCGGCTCCGCCTTCGGGGCGCTGGTGTCGGGAATGGGCGCCGAGGTCGGCGGGGCCTTGCCCGGCGTGGGTTCCGGCTGAAGCTCGCCGGCCGGGACGGGAACCGGCGTCGAGCTCGGGGCCGCCACCTTGGGGCTGCTGGACTTGGCCGCGCCGGCGACCGCCCCATCGGTGATGCGGCCCAGGAGAGCGCCGGGCTCGACCGTCGCGCCCTCTTCCGCCGAGATCTCGGACAGCACGCCGTCGGCAGGCGCGGCGACCTCGAGGCTGACCTTGTCGGTCTCCAACTCGACCAGGATCTCGTCCTTGCGCACCGCGTCGCCGGCCTTCTTGGACCATTTGGCGACGGTGGCTTCGGTGACGGATTCACCCAGCGCCGGGGTCATGATGTCGGCCATCGGGGATAGGGCTCCTGGATTTCTTACACAAACAGAGGTGGGGGCGGCGGTCGGGGTGTCAGGCGAAGGCTTCGGTCAGGAACGCGTCGAGTTCCTTCAGGTGTCGGCTCATCAATCCGGCGGCGGTCGACGCCGAGGCCGGACGGCCCACGTAACGCGCGCGCTTAGCCTTGATGCTCATACGCTCGAGGGTCAGCTCCAGCCACGGATCGACGAACATCCAGCCGCCCATGTTCTTGGGCTCCTCCTGGCACCAGACCAGTTCGGCATTCTTGAACCGCTTCAGCTCGCCCGACAGCGATTTCAGGGGCCACGGATAGAACTGTTCCAGCCGCAGGATGTAGACGTCCTCACGCCCGCTCTTGGCGCGCTGCTCGACGAGGTCGAAGTAGACCTTTCCCGAGCAGACGATGACGCGCTTGATCTCGCCGTCCGGCTTCAGGGACACCCCACCGACGTCGCAGCCGGCCTCCGCGCCGTCGATCATCACGCGGTGGAAACCGGTGCCCTCGGCCATGTCGGCCAGGGTCGAGACCGCCCGCTTGTGGCGCAGCAGGCTCTTGGGCGTCATAACGATCAGCGGCTTGCGGAACTCGCGCAGCAGCTGGCGGCGCAGGGCGTGAAAGTAGTTGGCCGGCGTGGTGCAGTTGACCACCTGCATGTTGTCTTCGGCGCAGAGTTGCTGGAAGCGCTCGAGGCGGGCGGACGAGTGCTCCGGACCCTGGCCCTCGTAACCGTGCGGCAGCAGCATGACGAGGCCGCTCATCCGCAGCCACTTGCGCTCACCGGAAGAGATGAATTGGTCGATCACCACCTGGGCGCCGTTCACGAAGTCGCCAAACTGGGCTTCCCAGAGCGTGAGGGTGTCCGGGTCGGTGAGCGAGAAGCCGTACTCGAAGCCCAGAACCGCCTCTTCCGAGAGGGCGGAATCCAGCACCTCGAAGTGCGCCTGACTTCCGCTGAGATTGCGCAGAGGGAAGTAGATCTCCTCGGTCGCCTGGTCGACGATGCCGCAGTGGCGCTGAACGAAGGTCCCTCGCACGCTATCCTGACCGGACAGCCGCACCGGATAGCCCTGGTCCATAAGGGTGGCGAAGGCCAGATGCTCGGCGGTGGACCAGTCGATGCCGGAGCCCGCGTCGATCGCCTCTCGGCGGCCCTTGATCACCCGCTCCACGGTCTTGTGGACACTAAGTCGTTCCGGCAGCGAGGTCATCTTGCGGCCGAGGTCGAGCAGCTTCTGCTTGGAAACGCCTGTGGCGTGGCGCTCTTCGCCGGTCGGGAGCTTCAGGCCCGACCACTTGCCGTCCAGCCAGTCGGCCTTGTCGGCGGCATAGGTCTTCCCGCCCTCAAACTCGGCGTCGAGGAAGGTGTCGAACTCGGCGATCCAGCCGTCCACCTCGGCCTGGCTGCAGACGCTTTCGGCGATCAGGCGCTGGGCATAGAGGTCGCGGACCGACGGGTGATCCTTGATCTTGGCGTACATCAGCGGCTGGGTCATCGTCGGGTCGTCGCCCTCGTTGTGACCGAAGCGGCGATAGCAGAACATGTCGATGACCACGTCCTTGCCGAAGAGCTGGCGGTACTCGGTGGCCACCTTCGCAGCGAAGGTGACCGCCTCGGGGTCGTCGCCGTTGACGTGGAAGATCGGGGTCTCCACGGCCAGCGCCACGTCCGTGGGATAGGGCGAAGAGCGGGAATTCTTGGGGCTGGTGGTGAAGCCGATCTGGTTGTTGACGATGAAGTGCATCGTCCCGCCGACCCCGTAGCCCCGCAGGCCGCTGAGCGCGAAGCACTCC
>JANPKX010000253.1:0-2948 GCA_031426235.1 Alphaproteobacteria bacterium
GGCCGCCAGCCGCCCTCCGAAACCTGCGCCCTCGTGTTCCAGCAGCCAACGCTTGCGATGCAGGCCGCCACCATAGCCGGTCAGCGCGCCGTTCGCGCCGATCACCCGGTGGCACGGCACGACCAGCGCCACAGGGTTCGAGCCGTTCGCCAGGCCGACCGCGCGCATCGCCGTCGGCCGTCCGATCCGCGCCGCCAGTCCGGCGTAGCTGAGCGTCTGGCCCGCCGGGATCGTGCAGAGCGCGGCCCAGACCGTCCGCTGGAAATCGGTCCCCTCCCCGTGCCATGGCAAGGTCGCAAAGACATCGAATTCACCGGAGAAATAAGCGTCGAACGCGCCGCGCAGCGGACCCGACCCTTCGGACAGCACCGCGCCGCGGTAAGCTTTGGCGATCCAGGCCATCATGGCCGGCTCGTAGTCGGTCCAGTTGAACGCGCGCAGCACGCCGATCTCGTCGGTGACGACCAGCGCCGTCCCGATCGGCGTGGCGATCCGGTCCAGTGTCAGGGCTTCAGGCGGCTTGACGGTCATCGCTCTTGTTCCTTTTCAGAGGGCCGGGGTTCGCCTGCGCGAAGCCGGGATCGGCGGCCCACAGATGTTGCGCGGCATAGGCGCGCCAGGGTCTCCAGGCTGCGCTGCGGGCGAGCAGTTGGTCCGCCGTGGGCCGGAGCCCCGCCTCGTCCGCCATGGCCCGCATCAGGCCGATGTCGGCCTGCGGGAAGGCGTCGGGTTCGCGAAGCTCGCGCAGGGCGATGTATTGGGCTGTCCACTCGCCAACCCCGGGCAAAGCCTTGAGCGCCGCGATGGCGCTCTCCAGGTCGGCGCGCGGCGTGAAGATCGTCGGGTCGGCCGCGACGGTGCGCGCGAGCCCCTCGAGCGCCGCGCCTCGCGCCCGGGGCATGCCCAGGCTGGCGATATCCTGACCAATCAGCCGGTGCGGCGACGGGAAGACCCGGGTCAGACCCAGCCGGGCCGCGACGGGGTCCTCGATCGGCTCGCCATAGGTCGCCACCAGCTTGGCCGCCAGGTTGCGCGCGGCGGTCACCGTGATCTGCTGGCCCAGGATGGCGCGGACGGCCAGCTCGAAGCCGTCCCAGGCGCCGGGCGCCCGCAGGCCTGGGCGCAGGGCGATCAAGGGGGCGAGCGCGGGGTCCTGGCTCAGGTGCGCGCCAATCAGTGTCGGATCGGCGGAAAGATCGAACACCCGGCGGACCCGCGCGATCACAGCCGGCAAGGCCTTCATGTCCGGGAAATGGATTTCGGCCGAAAGCGCGCCGTCCTGGCGGGGGCTGACGACGACGACCCCGCAGACGCCTCCGATGGAGAGGGTACGGGCATAGCGGCCCGGCTCGACCCGCTCGACGCCGGCGATCGCCCGGTCGCCCAGGAAGCGGATCATCGCCGCCCAGTCGTAGGGCGGCTTGTAGGGCAGCCGGACCGTGATGCCGTTGGCGGCGGGTGTCTCGGCTTGTCGCGAGCGACGCAGCGCCCCGGCCGGGCGGCCGAACAGTTGCTGGAAGGTCTCATTGAACCGCCGCACACTGCCGAAACCCGAGGCCAGTGCGACTTCACTCATCGGCAGGCGGGTCTCCTGGATGAGTTGCTTGGCCAACAGCACCCGCCGGGTCTGCGCCACCGACACCGGAGACGCACCCAGATGCTGGCGGAACAGCCGCCGAAGCTGGCGTTCCCCCACGCCAAGCCGGTTGGCCAGGGCCTCCACGTCCCCCCCATCCAGAGCGCCGCCTTCGATGAGCGCCAAGGCGCGGGACACGGTGTTCGATGTGCCGCGCCAGGCGCCCAGGTCGGGCGACGCCTCGGGCCGGCAGCGAAGACAGGGCCGATAACTAGCCTCCTGCGCCGCCGCGGCGGTTGGGTAGAACGTCATGTTCTGCGGCTTCGGCGTCCTCGCGGGACAGATCGGCCGACAGTAGATTCCCGTCGTTCTCACCGCGCCGAAGATGCGCCCGTCGAACCGTGGGTCGCGGGTGACGAAGGCGCGGCGGCAGGCTTCGAAGTCGAGGTCCATGCCTTGGAGGATGGAGGCTTAGCGGCGCCGTGTCTCGCGGTTTTCGGACACGGATGCCGCCGCCGGATCAGTGCCGGCCCTAGCGGCCCGCACCTCGCTGCCAAGCCTCTAGCGCGCGATAGTCGCCGGCTTCAGCGGGCGGGATATTGAACCGGTTTCCCTTGGTCTCGAAATCGGTCAGACGACCCGTCACAAGCTTGTCGCGGCTCATGATGTTTTCGTTGATTCTAACCTGTGACGAATCTAGGACTACAATTCTTGTTGGATTGCTTTCAGTATCTTGCTGGACAAAATTTCCCTCGACCAAGACTATATTTGCGAAAGAGAGAAAAATACCGTTAAAATTCGTGCCAACAATTCCGTTGTTCCGCACGGAGACATTCCTATATATTGTCTCGGTACTCCCGCGCATGAATATTCCTTGCGCCTGATGTCCGCGCCCACGTCTAAAGTCATTGCCTTCAATCGTGATGCCGTCAGCAGGCCGGCCTTCGCACCAAGCGACGCTGAATTGCACGAAATCCAGATGGTCCTTGTTCCAGAGAAAAAGGTTCGTCACCCGGTTGTCCTTGATGCTGATGGCGGAACCGCAACCTCGGATCGCATCGCCGGCGATATCGTGAATGGAGTTGCCTTCGATGGTGACGTTTTCGGCCAACGCATAGCCGATGCCGATCCGCAGATCGTGGATGTCGTTGCGGAGCAGCCGAAGGCCGCGCCCCTCCTTGGCCAGGACGCCCTGGACCACGCCGTTCAAACCGGTCTGGTCGACCACCGGCCCCCGGATTTCGCAGTCCTCGATGCCGATATCAGCGAAATTTCGCACCTCGACGCCGTACTTTGGGACGCCGGGAACGTCGATCAAACAGTTCGAAAACGTCAGGCCTGAAACGCCGATCAGCTTTACGCCTGTCAGGAC
>JANPKX010000254.1:0-1803 GCA_031426235.1 Alphaproteobacteria bacterium
TCACCGCCGCGGCCGCCTTGTCGAGGTCGGGGGCGTTGGGCGAGCGCATGGCCGCGCCGGCCTGCATGCCGGCCTTGAGCGCCGCCGCCGCGCCTTCGTGCGACATGATCTTGGCCAGCACCGCCTGCCCGGCGCGCTCGAAGGAGTCGCGGTGCTCGATGACGTACTGGCGCGAGGTGCGGTACCCCTCGAGCAGGCCATGGATTTCGGGGATCACATAGCGCGCCACCAGATCCCAGCTGCGCGCGGTGTTCTCGCGGTTGGCCCAGTCGTGCGCGAAGCCCAGCACGGTCCCGAACCCGCCCGCCGAGGCGGCCAGCTTGCGGATGGCGGCGACCAGGTCGTCGGGGGTGCCGATCACGGCGGCGGCGCCATCGACGAAGGCGGTCTCGTACACCGCCTGGTCCGGCGAGGCGAACGGCACTGCGCCCGGCCGCATCAGGGTGCCGACCGTGTATTCGTTATGCCAGCGCATGAGCCCGGGACCCGCCTGGGCGCGGGCTTCCTCGCGGGTCTCGGCGATGTGCCAGCTCATCAGGACGCGCCAGTTCGCGCGGTCGACCCGCTGGCCATGCTTGGCGGCGGCCTGCTCGGCGAAACCCCACTGGGTCGGCAGGGCGGCCAGGCCAGCGTCCGAGTTCGACCCGATGGACAGCACCCCGATCCCGTACTTGCCGGCCAGGGTCATGCCCGACGGGCTGATCGAGGAGGCCGTCACCATCGGGATTTCCTCCTGCAGCGGAAACAGCTGCAGGCGCGCGTCGCGCAGGGTGAACCAGTCGCTCTCGTGGGTGACCCGGTCGCCGGCCAGCAGGCGCCGGATCACGCCGATCGCCTCGTCCTGGCGGTCGCGCTGGGTCATGGGATCGATCCCCAGCATGTAGGCGTCCGACGGCAGGGCGCCCGGGCCGGTGCCGAAGATCACGCGGCCGCCCGTCATATGGTCCAGCTGCACGATCCGCTGGGCCACGTTGAACGGGTGGTGATAGGGCAGCGAGATCACCCCGGTGCCGAGCGCGATCCGGTGGGTATGCTCGCCGGCGGCGGCCAGGAACATCTCGGGCGAGGCGATCATCTCCCAGCCGGTCGAGTGATGCTCGCCCATCCAGAACTCATCGTAGCCCAGCGCGTCCAGCTGGGCGGCGAAGGCGAGGTCGTTGCGGAACTGCAGCCGCGGATGCTCGCCGATCGGGTGGTGGGGCGCCAGGAATGCGCCGAACTTCAAGCGAGCCATAGGTCGTTTCTCCCCCGTCTTTGCGGATGTCTTGGGCTACGGCTTGGGCGCCGTCCAGTCGCCGCTCTTGCCGCCCGTCTTGCTCACCAGTCGGACCGGCCCGATCACCATGTCCTTCTGGGCGGCCTTCAGCATGTCGTAGAGGGTCAGGCACGCGACCGAAACCGCCGTCAGCGCCTCCATCTCCACGCCGGTCTGGCCGGAGGTCTTCACCCGCGCGGTGACGCTGAGGCCGCCGTCCGCCGGCTCGACCCGCACCTGCGCCTTGGTGATCGCCAGCGGGTGGCACATGGGGATGAGATCGGAAGTCTTCTTAGCCGCCATCACGCCGGCGATCTCGGCCACGCCCCGCACGTCGCCCTTAGCGCCCTCGCCGCTCAGCGCCAGGGCCAAGGTCTGCGGGTTCATCGCCACGAACCCCTCGGCCACCGCCTCGCGATCGGTCACGGCCTTGTCGGACACGTCGACCATCCGGGCGCGGCCGGTCTCGTCGATGTGGGTGAGGCCCATCAGGCTTCCATCAGCCGGGGCATCAGCTCGACCATGTTGCAGGGGCCATGGCGGCTGTC
>JANPKX010000255.1:0-3550 GCA_031426235.1 Alphaproteobacteria bacterium
GTCGACCAGTTCGAACAGCACATCCGCGCCGTCGCCGGCTGGCCGTTGGGCCCGACCACCCCCCATCATCGGGTCGAGATGCTGAACCTGCTGGGTGACGAAGCCGACACCTGGGGGCGCCTGGCCCATGAGCCCGAGACCCGGCTGCATCTCTACGGCAAGCGCGCGGCGAAGCCCGGCCGCAAGATGGGCCACGTCAACAAGCTGAAGGCGCTCTGATGAGCATCGGGTTCTACGAGGCGAATGCGGAGGACTTCTTCCAGCGTTCGGTCGACGCCGACATGCGCGCCGCGCAGACGGCGTTCGCGTCGCGGTTGCGACCCGGCGCCCGCATCCTCGACGCCGGCTGCGGCTCGGGCCGGGACGCCCTGGCCTTCCGCCAAATGGGCTTCGCCGTGACCGCGATCGAGGCGTCGCCGAAGCTCGCCGATCTGGCCCGCGCCCATACCGGCCTGGACGTGCAAGTGATGAACTTCGACGAGGTTGCATGGCGCGACGCCTTCGCGGGCGTCTGGGCCTGCGCGTCGCTGCTGCATGTGCCGCGCGCCGAGCTGCCGGCCGCGGTCGCGCGGCTGCGGGATGCATTGACGCCTGGCGGGGTGCTGTGGATGTCGTTCAAGTACGGGACGCGGGATCGCGTGACCGTGGACCGCGCGTTCACCGACCTCGACGAGGCGGGCGCCAATGAGCTCTTGGCGGCGTTGACCGGCCTCGAGCTGGTGGCGCAGGATCTCACCGACGACGCGCGGGCGGACCGCCCTGGCGAGCGCTGGATCAGCCTGACCTGCCGCAAGACCTGAATTGACCCCCAGCCCCCGATATCCCGCCCTTAATGGGGAGGGACGGGCCGCGGGAGCGGCCAGGGTGGGGAAGTCGGAGTCAGGCTCCGACTCAGCTGGCTGGCCCACACTTCCCCACCCTGACGGCTTCGCCGTCTTTCCCTCCCCATTAAGGGAGGGAAAAGGTCAAGCCGGGGGATACCGGCGCCGCCCCAGGGCCTCGGCGAACCGAGTCGCGAACTTGCTCGGCCGGAACGTGGTCGTCGCCTTCCACTTTTCGAACGCCATCACATTGTCGATGCGGCGATCGACGAAGGCCAGGGCGGCCTCCCGCCCCTGGGACATCCGGATCGCCCCGGCCCCGGTGAGGATCCCTGCCAGCAACAGACGCTTTGTGTAGTGGTTCTCGTCCGTGGCCGTGTCGCCGGCCCAGCGCCAGAGACCGTCGGCGCTGCCCCAGGCCAGCCGGGTCGCCAGGGGCAGGTTGAGGGGCAGGGCCAGATAGCCCGACCAGCGCCGAAGCGCCGGTTCGTCGGCCGCTGCGGCGTCCAGGCGCGCCTCGACGGCGCGGCGGATCCGCTCGCGGATCTTCAGGTTCGAGGCATGCACCTCAGCCAGGGCGGCCAGCGCCCGGTCGTCATGGCGGCGCGACAGCAGGGCGGCCAGGTCAGCGGGGCCGTGCGGGACGAGCAGTTCCGTCTCGCCCGCCGAGAACCCCAAAGCCTTGCCCGCCAGCTTCGCCGTGCGATCCGTCCAGCCGTGGACAGGCGCCAGCTTGAGGGCCTCATCCAGCAACCGTTGCTCGGCGGCCGCAGCCCAGTCAGAGTCTTGCATGGTCATGGATTCAGTCTAGCGGAGTGCGTGGACAGGGCGAGGTCGTTCTGCTATCAGCCCGCCCTCAAACTCGAAGGGTCACGCCTTCGAGCGATATCATTTTGTACGCTCGCCGCCTTTTGCCGGCATCAGGTGGGCGGCTGGCGCGCAACAGGAGAGTTTCCTCTGGTTCAGATTTTCGTCCGCGACAACAACGTCGACCAGGCCCTTAAGGCGCTGAAGAAGAAGATGCAGCGCGAAGGCTCGTTCCGCGAGATGAAGCGCCACGTGCACTACGAAAAACCCTCGGAGAAGCGCGCCCGCCAGAAGGCCGAGGCCGTTCGCCGCGCCCGCAAGCTGGCTCGCAAGCGCGCCCAGCGCGAAGGCCTGATCGCCGCGCCGAAGAAGCCCACGCGTTAAACCTCGCATGCGGGCCTAACGGCTGGCACGTTTGATGCTTATCTGAAGGGCCGCGCCATCGGGCGTGGCCCTTTTTCGTTTCTGTCGCGCCGACATCCGGCGCGGTGACGATCACGAAGTTCGGGCGTTAAGTGGTCTAATAACGGTCGCCGCCCTATCTTGGGTCCTCTGGCGCGCGGCCAAACTGGGAACAGTCGTCGAATGAACCTGCGAACTCTGGTGATCTGGGGCGTTATCGTCGTCGGCCTCGTCGGCATCTACAGCGTCATGGCTGGCGGCGGCGGCAAGGCGGGCACAGCGCGCGAAGTGACCTACTCCAAGCTGCTCGACAAGGTGAACGCCGGCGAGGTGAAGTCTGTCACCATCCGCGGCGCCATGGTCGAAGTGACCGACCAGGCCAACCGCACCTTCACGACCGTGACGCCCAACAACCAGGACGACCTGGTGACGCGCCTCGAGAAACAGGGCGCCGACATCAATGTGAAGGCGCCCGGCGGCATCACCTTCATGGGCGCACTGCTCCAGTTCCTGCCGATCCTGCTGTTGATCGGCGTCTGGATCTTCTTCATGCGCCAGATGCAGGGCGGGGCGCGCGGCGCCATGGGCTTCGGTAAGTCCAAGGCCAAGTTGCTGACCGAAAACAAGAACCGCGTCACCTTCGATGACGTCGCGGGCGTCGAGGAGGCCAAGGAAGAGGTCGTCGAGATCGTCGACTTCCTGAAGGACCCTCAGAAGTTCCAGCGCCTCGGCGGCAAGATCCCCAAGGGCGCCCTGCTCATTGGCCCTCCAGGCACCGGCAAGACCCTGCTGGCCCGCGCCATCGCCGGCGAGGCGGGCGTGCCGTTCTTCACCATCTCGGGCTCGGACTTCGTCGAGATGTTCGTCGGCGTCGGCGCCAGCCGCGTGCGCGACATGTTCGAACAGGCCAAGAAGAACGCGCCCTGCATTATCTTCATCGACGAAATCGACGCCGTGGGCCGCCATCGCGGCGCGGGCTTGGGCGGCGGCAACGATGAGCGCGAGCAGACGCTGAACCAGCTGCTGGTCGAGATGGACGGCTTTGAGTCCAACGAAGGCATCATCCTGATTGCGGCCACCAACCGCCCCGACGTGCTGGACCCCGCCCTGCTGCGCCCAGGCCGCTTTGACCGCCAGGTCGTGGTCGGCAACCCGGACATCAACGGCCGCGAGCGCATCCTTCGCGTTCACATGAAGAACGTGCCGCTGGCCGCCGACGTCGACGTCAAGGTCGTGGCGCGCGGCACCCCTGGCTTCTCGGGCGCCGATCTGGCCAACCTGGTCAATGAGGCGGCCCTGATGGCCGCCCGCAAGAACCGCCGCATGGTCACCATGCGCGACTTCGAGGATGCCAAGGACAAAGTCATGATGGGCGCCGAGCGACGCTCGATGGTCATGACCGAGGACGAGAAGAAGCTGACCGCCTACCACGAGGGCGGCCACGCCCTGGTGACGCTCAACGTTCCCAACACCGACCCGGTACACAAGGCCACGATCATCCCGCGCGGCCGCGCCCTGGG
>JANPKX010000256.1:0-3435 GCA_031426235.1 Alphaproteobacteria bacterium
CGGCGAGACGATCACCGCCATCGACGGCCGGCGCCTGGGCGCCGGCGTCAACCTCGACGACCTGCTCACCCATAGGATCGGCAAGCGCACTGTCGTCAGCGTGGCGGCCGCCGGCGGCGCGGGGCGCGAGGCCGTGATGCGTCCGATCTCGCCCGCTACCGCCTCGGGCCTGCTTTACCGCCACTGGGTCAAGGATCGCAGGGCCTATGTCGAGACGGCCAGCGGCGGGCGTCTGGGCTATGTCCACCTGCAGGACATGAGCGCCGAGAGCCTGAACCAGCTCTACATCGACCTCGACGCCCAGAACCAGAGCCGCGAGGGGGTCGTCATCGACCTGCGCAACAACAACGGCGGGTTCGTGAACGGCTATGTGCTGGACGTGTTCAGCCGGCGCAACTTCCTGACCATGACGCCGCGCGACCTGTTCGCCCTGCCCGGCCGCCAGAACCTGGGCCAGCGCGCCCTGGGGCTGCCGACCAGCCTGGTGGTCAACGAATCCTCGCTCTCCGACGCCGAGGACTTCACCGAGGGCTACCGGGTCCTGGGCCTGGGCAAGATCGTGGGCGTCCCCACGGCGGGGTGGATCATCTACACCGCCGGCACGACCCTGATCGACGGCTCGAACCTGCGCGTGCCCTTCATCCGGATCGACGGGGTGGACGGCAAGAACATGGAGCGCAATCCCCGACCCGTGGACATCACCGTCGAGCGGCCCCTCGGCGAGACCGCTTCGGGCCGCGACGCGCAACTCGACGCCGCCGTCGGCGAACTGCTGAAGGGGCTGGGACCGAGATCATGATGGGGAACGCAATGAAGATGGCCAGGACGCCTGTCGCCGGCGCAGCGCTTGCCTTGGCCCTGGCCCACACCGCGAACGCCCAACCCCTCAGCCCCTACGCCTCGGCGGGCGAACAGCAGGCGGCCATGAGCGATGGCCGGGTCACCGCCGAGCAGCTCGCCCGGGCCTACCTCAACCGCATCGCGCGGATCGACCGGGCGGGGCCGAAGCTCAACGCCGTCATCGCGCTCAACCCGCACGCCCTGGCCGACGCGCGCAAGCTGGACGCCGAGCGCCGGGCCGGCAAGGTGCGCGGGCCGCTGCATGGCGTCACGGTCCTGCTGAAGGACAACATCGAGTCCGGGGATGGAACGGCTACGACGGCCGGCTCCCTGGCCCTGGCCGCCAACATCCCCGAGCGCGATGCGCCCATCGTCAAGCGCCTGACCGACGCCGGCGCGGTCATCTTGGGTAAGGCCAACCTATCGGAATGGGCCAACTTCCGCTCCATCCGCTCGATCAGCGGCTGGAGCGCCATCGGCGGGCTGGTGCGCAATCCCTATTCTCTGGACCGCACCGCCTGCGGCTCGTCGGCGGGCTCCGGCGCCGCGGTCTCGGCAGGCCTGGCGGCGCTGGCCATCGGCACGGAGACCGACGGCTCGGTCACCTGCCCGGCCGCCATGAACGGCGTCGTCGGCCTGAAGCCCACCGTGGGCCTGGTCTCGCGCACCTACATCGTTCCGATCTCGGCCGAGCAGGACACCGCCGGCCCGATGACCCGCACAGTCGCCGACGCCGCCGCCCTGCTGGCCGCCATCGCCGGCAGCGACCCGGCCGACCCCGCGACGCGCGAGGCCGATGCGCGCAAGACCGACTACCTCGCCGCCCTGGACCGGGGCGCGCTGAAGGGCGCGCGCATCGGCGTGTGGCAACCCAACCGGGCGCGGTCCGCGGCCACCGACGCGGTGTTCGACGCGGCCGTGGGTGCGCTGACAGCGGCCGGCGCGATCATCGTCGACGTCACCGGGCCGGACCCTGCGGCCCTGACCCGGATCAGCGCCCTGGAGGGCGAGGGCCTGCGCACCGAGTTCAAGGCCGCCATCGCGGCCTACCTCGCCACGACGCCGCCCGCGGTGAGGGTGCGGACCTTGGACGACCTGATCGCTTTCAACGCGGGCGAGCCGCGCGAGACGGTCCTGTTCGGGCAGGAGACCTTCGAGCGCGCCGCAGCGACGCCGGCGATCACCGATCCGTCCTATCTGGCCAAGCGCGCCGAGGCTCGCGGCCTCGCGCGGGCCGCCCTCGACCGGATGCTGATCGACAACAAGCTGGATGCGCTGGTCGCCCCCGGCGGCGGGCCGCCCTCGATCGTCGATCCCGTGAATGGCGGGACGTCCTTCGGCTCGGTCTCGACCCTGCCCGCGGTGTCCGGCTATCCGCACCTGGTGGTTCCGATGGGCCAGGTCAGCGGCCTGCCCGTCGGTCTGTCTTTCGTGGGGCCCGCATGGTCCGAGGCCCGGCTGCTGGCCCTCGGATTTGCGTACGAGCAGGCGACCAAGGCCCGCCGCGAGCCGGAGTTCCTGCCCAATGTCGGCGCCCGCCCGGAGATCGCCCGCGCCTACGATCCGCGGTAAGGTCGCCGCACCGGCGGGTTGAACGCCAGACTTGGGGTATCCGTTGAGACGGGCCGTCGTCGCCGCCACCGCCTATTTCCTGGTCCTCTTCGGCCTGGGATTCCTGTTCGGGACGATCCGGGTGATTTTCGTCGCGCCGCGAACCGGCCCCCTGATCGCCACGGCGCTCGAGGCGCCCCTGATGCTTGCGGCGGCGGTCTTCGTCTGCGGCTGGCTGGTGCGGCGGTGGCGCGTTTCCCCGTTGGCGGGAGCCCGCTGGGCGATGGTCGCGGTGTTCCTGGCGCTGCTTTTCGTGTTCGAGACCGTGCTCGGCGCGATGCTGTTCGGCCAGACCGCCGCTCAGCTGTGGGCGACGCTGGCGACGACGGCCGGGCTCCTTGGCCTGTCCACCCAGGTCGTAGCCGCGCTTCTGCCCCTGGTGCTTGGGAGAGCGCCAGCCCGATAAGGGGCCGCGCTACCCGATCCTGACGCCCATGCCGCCGTCCACGGGCAGGATCGCGCCGGTGATGAACTTCGCATCGTCCGAGGCCAGGAACAGCGCCGCGTGGGCGGTATCCCACGCCGTGCCCATCCGACCGCCCAGCGGCACCCGCGCGTCGCGCTCGGCACGTACCTCGGCCTGGCTGCGGCCGCTGGCCCCGGCGATGCCCGCCACGGCCATCGGCGTGTCGATCAGGCCGGGCTGAACCGCGTTGCAGCGGATGCCGTAGCGCGCCTGCGAGATCGCTACGTGCGCGGTCATCCGGTTCACCCCGGCCTTGGAGACCTCGTAGGCCAGCTGGATGCCGCCGGCGATGGCGGCCAGCGAGGAGATGTTGACGATCGACCCGCCGCCCTGCTCGCGCATCACCGGCAAGGCGGCCTTGGTGGTCAGCCACATGCCCTTCAGGTTCACCGCCAGGATGCGCTCGAAGGCGTCCTCCTCGACCTTATGAGCCGGCGCGTCGCCGCCGCCGATGCCGACGTTGTTCACCAGGATGTCCAGACGGCCCATGCGCGCCTTGGCGTCGGCGACGATGGCGG
>JANPKX010000257.1:0-1757 GCA_031426235.1 Alphaproteobacteria bacterium
ATCTGCTGCACATCGGGCAACGCCGTCCAGACACGCGCAGGGAAGAGCGGGAACTGCGGCAACCTGAACTGTATCGGAAGCCTCACGCGACCACCGTCGACCGGCACGCCATCGCGCAGCATCGGCCTCATCCGGAACATCGGCGCGAGTTTGAGGGCAGCGGACGCGAAGCCGAAGCCCGTCGGCGCTTCATCGGCCGCGCTGCAGTTCGTCAGCAGGCCCTGAACGGTGACCAAGCAGTTGAGGTTCGCCATACCCGCCAGGTCCTGACGAATGGCTGCCTTCGGATAGACCTTCGCCATCTGCTCAGCCGTTGGGCGCGCGCGCCAGTCAGGATAGGTGATGACGGATGGTTGCGACGCGGCCGGAGGCGGCTCTACGGCCTGAAAGATCAACGGCATCGAAAACTCCCCCTCCTGAAACTGAACCACACCCTCGCTTGTTGGCAACCTTGCCTTCGCGCCGGAAGGCGGCCACACCCCCGCCAATGCCGCGCATCGTCACCTACAACGTCCACCGCTGCGTCGGGACTGATCGGCGGCTGGATGTGGCGCGCATCGCGGATGTGCTGGCCGCGCTGAAGCCGGACATCGTGGCGCTGCAGGAACTGGATGTCGGTCGCCGGCGCACCGGCCATGTCGATCAGGCGCACGAGATCGCCGAGCGCCTGCGGATGACCAGCCACTTCCACCCGGCCTTCCGGGTCGAGGAAGAACTCTATGGCGACGCTATCCTCACCGCCCTGCCGGAGCGGCTGATCAAGGCGGCCGCCCTGCCCGGCTATGATCGCGTGCGCGCACTGGAGCCGCGGGGCGCGCTGTGGGCGGAGATCCAGGTGGGCGGCCGCGCCGTCCAGGTGCTCAACACCCACCTGGGCCTGGTGCCGCGCGAACAGCAGATCCAGGCCGAACGGCTCGCCGGGGCTGAGTGGCTGGAGCACCCCGCGTGCGTCGGCCCGACGATCCTGCTGGGCGACTTCAACGCCACGGCCAGTTCGGTCGTCTACCGCACCCTGACCGCACGGCTCAATCCTGCACGGCAGGTGTCCGGGCGGCGCAGCCCCAACGCAACCTTTCCATCTGGCTATCCGGTCCTGCGCATCGACCACCACTTCGTCAGCGCGGAGATCGTCGTGGAGGATGTCTTCGCCCCGTTTGACCGGCCAACGCGTATCGCCTCAGATCACCTGCCCCTGGTGATGGATTTCGAGCTTCGCTGAGGACTTATGCGCCGCGTAGCGCCCGCACTTGCGCCCTCAGCCGCTTGCGCCGACGAAACACGTTCCACGAGTCCCGCACCTCCGACGGATCGCCAAGGTGCCAGGCGGCGACCAGTTCGGCCGCATGGGAGCCCCGCACCGCATCGATGGTCAGCAGGCGCCCCTTGCGGTTGAGCACGTCGATCGCGCGCACCAGGCTGCCGTGCTCGGCTGTCGCCTTGGCGACGGCATCGCCCGTGTGTCCGATGAAGTGCCCCACCAACCGGTCGCGAAAGGCCGCCACAGTGCGTCGCTGATCCTCGTCCTGGGCCTCGACCGCCAGCTCGAGCTCCGTGTCGAAGCCATAGGAGCGATTGTTTATGTTGGCCGACCCGACGCGGATGATGCGGTCGTCGATCACGCTCGTCTTGGAATGCACGATGATGATCGATCCGGCGCTG
This sequence comes from Alphaproteobacteria bacterium, assembly GCA_031426235.1. GTDB lineage: Bacteria > Pseudomonadota > Alphaproteobacteria > Caulobacterales > Caulobacteraceae > Phenylobacterium. Next base: position 1,660 of record JANPKX010000257.1, read on the forward strand.
GTCACCGGGGTCAGGGCCCGGAAGCGACCGAAGATGTCGGCCGAGCGGAGCCGCCAAAGCATGGCGCTGCGGGTCTGGTCCATCGTGAACTGGTCGAA
>JANPKX010000258.1:0-5773 GCA_031426235.1 Alphaproteobacteria bacterium
GGGCGAAGATGGTGGCGACCTTGGGGTCCAGACCCGTCGCCAGATAGGCCGCGGCGATCTCTCGCACCTGGGTCTTCAGCTTGCCGGGCTCCTGCCACTCGGTGATGGCGTGCAGGTCGGCGACGAAGATGAAGGTCGGGATCTCGTGCTGAAGGCGCGCGAATTTCACCAGGGCGCCCAGGTAGTTGCCCAGGTGCAGGTCGCCGGTGGGCTGGACGCCGGAAAGCACGCGTTCGGGGCCCGCGAAGGGCGTCGGAGCTTGATCGGTCATGATATGAGGCTTCTGAAGGGATGCGGCAGGCGGGCGCAAGCCCGGATGGAGCGGGTCAGCAGGTCAGCGCCATCGTCCGGTCGTCGCCATGGTGAGGCCATAACCTCGCGGCGGCCTCAGGACAAGTCGCCGGCTGGAACCGGCGCATCGCCCTTGCGGCGGCGGAACGCGATGCGCGCTTCGGCGGGCGTGACGCCTCCGGAGGCGAACAGCAACAGCGGGTAGAGCGCCGCGCCGGCCAGGCAGACGCCCAGCACGGTGAATTCCTTGGCTCCCAGCGGACCCAGCCGAACGCCGGCCAGCGGCGCTTCCAGCCACGGGCGGGCATAGGCGGCGGCGGCCACGGCCAGGCCCAACGCGCTGCTGGCGATCGTCACCCGCACGACCTTGCCCCACGCCCGGGCGCTTGGCCGCCAGGTTCCGGTGCGTCCCAGGCGCAGCCAGAGCTGAAGCACCGTGATCCAGGACGCGATCGCGGTGGCGGCCGCGATGCCTGAAAAGCCGACCGTGTAGAATAGGGCGACACCCAGCCCAATGTTCACGGCGACCGAGACCATCGAATAGATCATCGGCCGGCGCGTATCGCCGCGGGCGAAGAATGCGGGCTGCAGAATCTTGATCAGGACGAAGGCGGGCAGACCCCAGCCGTAGTGAAAGAGCAGTTTTGCCGAGGCGGCGGCATCGGCGCTGGTGAAGTTTCCCCGCGCGAAGAAGCCGTCCGTCAGATAACCCGGCATGCCCATCAGGGCCGCCGCCGCGGGCAGGCTGAGCGCCAGGCCGAACACCACCGCCTGGTCCATCGCCGCCTGTGCGTCAATGTGGTCCTCCTGCTGCAGCGAGGTGGACAAGCGTGGCAGCAGGGCGACGCCGATCGCCACGCCGACCAGGGTCAGGGGCAGTTGATAGAACCGCTCGGCCATGGCCAGCCAGACCCGCATGCCCGAGACCTGGCTGGCCAGGATCGCCGAGATGAACAGGTTGATCTGCGTCGCACTGGAGGCCAACACCCCGGGCGCCATTCGCCGCGCCAACAGCCGCATTTCGGGCGTCAACCTGAGCGCCCGGGGCCGGATGCGCGCCCCGGCCCGGCGCACGCCCCACCAGCACAGCGCCGCCTGGCTGACGCCGGCGACGATCGTTCCCCATGAGGCGGCGAAGGCCGCGGCGGTAGGATCGTCCTGCGGCAGCACCGCGGCGAGGGTCACGATATTCAGCAGCGCCGGATAGAGCCCATAGATCACGAACCGTCCGCGCGAGGTCAGCACGCTAGCGAACAGCGAGGCAATCACCACGCACGGCAGATAGGGCATGGTGATCTGGGTCAGCAGGACCGTCAGCTTGAACTTGTCGGTCGCGCCCTCCAGCGGGCTCAGGCCCGACCCGGGGCCATAGCCGAAGCTGTAGACATACATGATCCACGGCATGGCGAGCTGGCAGACGACCGTCAGGGCGATCGTGAAGGCGGCCATGGTGGCCAGGGCGTCGGCGGCGTAGCGGTCGGCGTTTGCTTCACCCTCGCCCGCCAGGCGCCGCGAGTATTCGGGGACGAAGGCCGAGGCGAAGGCGCCCTCGGCGAACATCCGGCGGAACAGGTTGGGAAAGGTCTGGGCCGTGAAATAGGCGTCGCCCGCGAAGTTGGTTCCCAGCTTCGCGGTGATCACCAGGTCCCGGGCCAGGCCGAGAAACCGGCTGATCAGCGTCAGCCCGGCGAAGATCGCCGATGAGCGCAGCAGGCCGGGGCGTTTGGCGGGAAGGTCGGTCAAGGGTGGCGAGCCATGTCCACGGGTTCGTCGGCTGCGTCGCCGTATGCGTCAACCTAACGCCTTCCCGTGAATTCGTCGTGCACGCGCCGTGCGATATCGGGTCAGGCGCTACGCCGCCTTCCTCGGCGCCGGGCCGACGTAGACGCTGGCCGGGCGGATCAGGCGACCGCCGGCCACCTGCTCGCGGGCGTGGGCCAGCCAACCGGCGACGCGGCCCATGGCGAAGACGCAGGTGAAGGCGCTGGGCGGGAAGTCCAGGGCCTCGAGCAGCAGCGCCGTGTAGAACTCCACATTGGTCTGCAGCGCGCGGCCGGGCTTGTGGTCGCGCAGGATGTCCAGCACCGCGGCCTCGACGCGCTCGGCAAATTCCAGCCGGCCCTGGCGGGCGTCCAGCCATCGCACGGCGGCCTTGAGTGCGTCGGCCCGGGGGTCGCGCACCTTGTAGATACGGTGGCCGAAGCCCATCAGCCGGTCGCCCCGCCGCAGCGCGTCCTCGATCCAGGCCCGCGCGTTCTCCGGTGCGCCGATCCCGTCGAGCATGTCGATGATCGGCCCGGGGGCGCCCCCGTGCAGAGGGCCCTTCAGCGCGCTGATCCCCGCCAGCACGGCTGAGGTCAGGCCGGCGCGGGTCGAGGCGACGACGCGGGCCGCGAACGTCGAGGCGTTAAGCCCGTGGTCGCAGACAGTGACCAGGTAGGTATCCAGCGCATCGGCCTCCGCCTTGGTGGCGGGGCGGCCGCGCAGCATGCGCAGGATGTCGGCGGCGTGGCTTAGGCCGGGGTCCGGCGCGACCGGCGCTTCGCCGCCCTGGGCGCGCACGACGGCGGCGGTGAACACGGCGGGCGCCGCCAGCAGCCGGAGCGCCGTGGCGGTATCGTCGCCGTCGGCCAGCCTCGCGGTGAGCGCGCGCATGGCCTCGATCGGCGTTCTGTCCATCAGGCCGGTATCCAGCGACGCAACCTCGGCGAAGACTTCGGCGCGGGCCCGGCCCAAGGCGCCGGCGACATCGGCCGGCAGGTCCGGGTAGAAGCCTTCGAACAGCAGGGCCACGGCGTCCTCGAACCTTACCCGACCGGCAAGTTCATCCAGAGATCGGCCGCGGATGACCAGGACCCCCGCCGCGCCATCCACGTCGCTCAGCACTGTTTCAGCGGCGACCACGCCCTCCAGACCGTCCGACATTTTCGTGTCCTTTCGTGCTTGTGGCCTGCACGAAACGCCGCCAAACTCCGCAAATCAAGATTGATCAACATGATCAACATAAAATGGTCGCCATGGACTGGATTGCCGCCGAGGACGCCCTTGCCCGCCTGAACGTGCGGTCGCAGACCCTCTACGCCTACGTCAGCCGGGGGCGAATTTCGGTCAGGCCCGACCCGCGTGATCCGCGCCGGAGCCTCTACCGCGCCGCTGACATTGCCGCGCTGGCCGAGAGAAAGTCGCGCAGCCGCAAGGTTTCGGACGTCGCGGCGGGCGCGATCAATTGGGGTGAGCCCGTCATGGCCTCCGCGATCACCACGGTGGCCGGCGGGCGGCTGTTCTACCGCGGCCGCGACGCGATCCGGCTGGCGGACAGCGAGACCCTGGAAGCGGTGGCCCGACTGCTGCGCGGCGGTCACGGCGCGGCCCTCAAGCGGTCGGAGCGGCAGGCTCCGCCGCAGGCCGCCGAGATGCGCACCCGGGCTTTTCTGGCCTTGGCCGGGAGGGCCGCCAGCGATCCCCCCGCACGGGGCCGCGCCGCCCTGGCGCTGGCGGTGGAGGCGGCGACCCTGCTCGACGTCCTGACGGACGCGGTGGCCGGCGAGGTCGGCGGCGGGGCGATTCACAGCCGCCTGGCCCTGGCGTGGGGCCTGGGTCCGGGCGGGCCGGGCGCGGACCTGATCCGGCGTGTCCTGGTGCTGGTGGCCGATCACGAGCTGAACGCCTCGGCCTTCTCGGCACGGGTCGCCGCATCCACCGGCGCCTCGCTGGCGGCGGCCAGCATGGCCGGGCTGGCCACGTTGTCCGGTCCCCGGCACGGCGGGGCGACGGCGGCGGTGCGCCAGTTCGCCGCCGAGGCCGAACGGCTGGGCCCGCGCGAGGCGATCGCGGCGCGGCTGCTCGACGACCGCGCGTTGCCGGGGTTCGGCCACAACCTCTATCCGGCCGGCGACCCGCGCGCCGCCGCCCTGCTGGCCCGCTTCGAGCCGCCAGCCGAGCTGGCGAGACTGCAATCCGCCGTGCTGGCGGTCACCGGCTTGGCGCCCAACGTCGACTTCGCCCTGATTGCCGCCTGCGAGGCGCTTCGGCTGCCCCAAGACGCGCCCTTCGCCCTCTTCGCCGTGGCTCGCTGCGCCGGCTGGATTGCCCACGCCATCGAGCAGGGCCAGGCCGACACCTTGATCCGCCCCCGTGCCCGCTACACCGGGCCAGAGCCGGAGGGGATCTAGAGCGGCGCGAAGACCGGGACCGGCGGTCCGCCCTCGGTGGGCTGGAACTTGACCTTCACGCGCATGCCGATCGCCAGGCCATCCGGCGCCGCATCCACGAAGTTGGTCAGCACGGCCGGGCCCTCGTCGAGGGTCACATAGCCGATCGCGTAGGGGCCGGTGGGCGAGCGGTACATCACCGAATAGGTGTAGATCACGCCCTCGCCGGGGCTCTCTTCCCAGACCGTGTCGTCCGAGTGGCAGCCGGGGCACATGGCGCGGGGATACCAGTGGGCTTGGCCACACGCGCGGCACCGCTTGATCAGAAAGCGTCCCTCAGCGGCCGCATCGAAGAACGGCTTGGATTCCAGCGTCACGGCGGGCGGCGGGATCTGGCGGGTCATCACGTCGGACATGGCTCAAGCCTCCCGTTCGAGAATGGCGGTGGCCGCGCCGTGGCGCGTGCCCAACGAACCGCCGGTACCGTGGGCGATCACGAGGTCGCAATTGGGAACCTGCACCTTGGGGTGGGCCTCGCCGCGGGCCTGGCGAACCGCCTCGATGATCTTGGTGATGCCGCCGCGGTTCGTGGGGTGGTTGTTGCACAGCCCGCCGCCGTCGGTGTTGAACGGCAGCTTGCCGACGCCCGAGATCAAGTTGCCGTCGGCCACGAACCGGCCGCCCTCGCCCTTGGCGCAGAAGCCCAGGTCTTCGATCTGCATCAGCACGGTGATGGTGAAGCTGTCGTAGATCGAGGCATACTTGATGTCGGCCGGCGTCACCCCGGCCTCGGCAAAGGCGATGGGCCCGGACCACACCGCGCCGGAATGAGTCAGGTCCAGGCCGCGCCCGCCCTGCTGCAGCTTCGGCGCCTCGCCCACGCCCAGCACCCGCACCTTCGGCCGGCTCAGCGTGCGCGCGATCTGCGGCGAGACCACCACCACCGCCCCGCCGCCGTCGGTGACCACGCAGCAGTCCAACAGGTGCAGCGGGTCGGCGATCATGCGCGAATTCACCACCTGCTCGACCGTGACCACGTCCTTGAGGAAGGCGTGCTCGTTCCACTGGGCATGGTGCGAAGCGGCAACCTTGATCCAGGCCAGCTGTTCGGAGGTGGTGCCGTACTCGTGCATGTGGCGCATGGCGCACATGCCGTAGGTGTTGTGGGTGGAGCCGCCGTAGATGGCCTCGAAGCCCTGCTCCGGCGCCCCGTCGGTGAGGCCCTGGGGCTGCCGCCCGCCGCCGCCGCCGCCGCCCGGGCGGTTGCCGCCGTTGCGAGGCCGGCCGGCCAGGGTGATCAGGGCGACGTGGATCTTGCCGGCGGCGATGGC
>JANPKX010000259.1:0-9665 GCA_031426235.1 Alphaproteobacteria bacterium
ATCGCGCGCACCGTGTCGGCGGCCGTGGAAGCGCGCATCGCATGACCGCCTTTTTCGAGCAGCCCGGGTCGCGCTGGTACAACATTCCGGCGCATCGGCCGTTCGCGGAAGACCTGGCCCAGGGCCTGTTCGACGCCCTGCATCCCCTGGGACCAGAGGCGCTGGCCGATGCCGTGATCCTGATTCCCACCCGCCGCGGCGCCCGGGCGCTGGCGGACGCCTTCATCAAGGCCTCGGGCGGCCGGGCGGTGCTGCCGCCGCAGATGCGGCCCTTGGGCGACCTGGAGGCCGGCGAGCCGCCGTTCGAGCCGGGCGATCTGGCCCTGGACCTGCCGACCGCCATCGACCCGCTGCGGCGCCGATTCGAGCTGACCTGCCTGGTCAACGATCTGGCCGACCATGTGCCAGGCGGCCTCGTCAGCGCCGCCGCCGCCCTGGACCTCGCCGATGCGCTGGGCGCCTTCTTCGACGGCCTGCAGATCGAGGAAGTCGAGGTGGGCGAGCGCCTGGCCGAGCTGGTGGACGGCGAGCTGGCCGAACACTGGCAGGTCTCTCGCCTGTTCCTGGATCGGGCGCTTACGCTCTGGCCCGCGCGGCTCGACACGATGGGCGTGGCGGATGTCAGCGCCCGGCGGGTCGCGCTTCTGCGCCGCCTGGCCGAGCGGTGGACCACGGCGCCGCCGTCCGGCGTGCTGGTCGCGGCGGGGTCGACCGGCACCGCGCCCGCGACCCGGGCCCTGCTGGCTGCCGTCGCGGCGGCGCCGCGCGGCAGCGTCGTCCTGCCCGGGCTCGACCAGGACCTTGACCACGCCGCCTGGGCCAAGGTCGATGTGCAGCACCCGCAAGGCGCCCTCAAGCGGCTGCTGGACCAGGCGGGCGTTGGCCAGGGTGACGTCAGGCTGTGGCCCGCCTCGGGCCAACCCGATGCCGCGGGCCGCTGGCGGCGACGGATTGTCAACGAGGCTCTGCGGCCCGCCGAGGCGACAGCCGACTGGCTGGCGGTGATCGCCAAGCTGCGCGCCGAAGTTGGTGCGGGGGACGGCGGCGACCCCATCGCCCAGGGTCTGGCGGGCCTGTCGCTCGTCAGCGCCCGAACGGAGGAAGAAGCCGCCACCGCCACGGCCCTGATACTACGCGAGGCGCTGGAGACGCCGGGACGCACAGCCGCCCTGGTCACGCCGGATCAGGGCCTGGCCCGGCGGGTCGCGGCCAAGCTCACCCGCTGGGGCGTCGCGCCCGACAGTTCCGCCGGGGAGAGCCTCGCGGGATGTCCATGTGGTGTCCTGGCCGGATTGCTGGCCCGCGCGGCCGTCGATCCGCTCGACCCGGTCACCTTGCTGGGACTGGTCAAGCATCCCTTCTCGCAGCTCGGCGACAGCACGCGCCTGGAACGCGCCGGTCTGCGTGGCCCCCGGGCATATTCCTGGGAGGCCCTGAGGGCGCGGCTCTCCGCCAAGGCCGCCGATGCCCTGGGGTTGGCCACGAGATTGGAGGCCATCGTCGGCGCCCTGGCCTGGACGGAGGACGCCGACCCGCCCGCCGCTGCCGCCCGCCGCCTGGCCGCCGCCATGGAAGCGCTGAGCGCCGATGGCGCCGGCGCACTTTGGGCAGGTCCCGGCGGTGAGGCCATGTCGCGGCTGCTGGGCGGCCTGATGCGGGACGGCGAGGGTCTGCCCCATGTGACACCACGCCAGTTCGCGGACCTGTTGCAGCGGCTGATGGAGGGCGAGACGATCCGCTCCGGCGGCGCCACCCACCCCCGACTGCGCATCCTGGGCGCCATCGAGGCGCGGCTGGTGAGGGCCGACCGGCTGGTGGTGGCTGGTCTCGAGGAAGGGGTCTGGCCCGGCGGCGCGGGCCAGGACCCGTTCCTGTCGCGGCCGATGCGCGAGGCGCTGGGCCTGCCTTCGCCAGAACGCCGCGTCGGCCTTGCCGCCCATGACTTCGCCCAGGCCGCCTGTGCGCCCGAAGTGATCCTGCTGCACACCGAGCGGCGCGAGGGGGCGCCGTCGGTGAAGTCGCGATGGCTGTGGCGGCTGGAGACCTTGGCCAGGGGCGCCGGCCTGGCTATCCCCGCACGGCCGGGCGTACTGGACTGGGCCCGTCGGCTGGACGATCCTGGCGACCCCACCCCGATAAGGCGTCCCGCGCCGGTACCCCCCCTGGCCGATCGTCCGCGCGAGATGGCGGTGACCCGGGTGGAGACCCTGACCCGCGACCCCTACGCGGTCTGGGCCCGCGACATCCTCAGGTTCTATCCGCTGGACCGGCCCGACGAGACCGCCGACGCCCGGGCCCGCGGCACCGCGATCCACGCGGCCTTCGAACGTTTCGCCGAGGCGTGTCCAGACGCCATCCCCGACGATGCGGCCGCCCTGTTCGCCGGTTTCTACCTCGAGGAGTTGCAAAAGGCCGGCCTCCCGCATGAGGCGATGGCGCGGGAGAATGCGCTCGCGCGCGAAGTGGCCGCCTGGGTCGCCGATCTCGAGCGGGGCCGGCGCGACGGCCGCCGCATCATGGTCGAGCTCAAAGGAGCGCGCACGATCGCCGCGCCCGCGGGCCCGTTCACCGTCAACGCGCGGGCCGACCGTATCGAGGTCACCGCCGACGGCCATGGCCACATCCTCGACTACAAGACCGGCAAGGCGCCGTCGCAGCGGGAAGTCGATGCCGGTTTCTCACCCCAGCTCACCCTGACCGCGGCGATCCTGGCCGGCGGCGGGTTCACGGACCTGGGCGCGCTGAAACCCGGGGATCTGACCTATCTGGAAATCACCGGGCGTCGACCCGCCGGACGCATTGAGACCCGCGCCGAAGCGGGACCTGAAAGCGCCGAGGCCGCCGCGAAGGCCCTTGAGGGCCTGGCCAGGCTGGTCGCACGCTTCGACGATCCCAATCAGCCCTACCTGTCCCGTGTCGCCCCGCAGTTCGTGAAAGCGCGCATGAGCGACTACGACCACCTGGCCCGGGTGTTCGAATGGTCCACCAGCGGCGAGGACGAGGGCGAATGAGCGTGGAAATCCTCATCGCCGCGGACGACACGGCGGATCCCCAGCGGATCGCCGCCGATCCCGCACTGTCGGCCTTCGTCACCGCCAACGCGGGCTCGGGCAAGACCAAGACCCTGATCGACCGGGTCGCGCGTCTCCTGCTCGCCGGGGTCAAGCCCGAGGCGATCCTCTGCGTCACCTACACCAAGGCCGCGGCATCGGAGATGCAGCGGCGTCTGTTCCAGGTGCTAGGCGACTGGTCGATCCTCTCCGACCAGGATCTGTCGGCGAAGCTGGCCGCATTGCAGGAGCGTCCGGTCGACGACCTTTCTCAGGCTCGGCGCCTCTTCGCCCAGGCGCTGGAGACGCCCGGTGGCCTGAAGATCCAGACCATCCACGCGTTCTGCGAGAAGCTGCTGCGCCGGTTCCCGCTTGAGGCGGGCGTTTCGCCGAGCTTCCGGGTGATGGACGACACGGCCTCGGCCGCCGTGGCCGGTGCGGCGCGCCGGCTTGTCGCGCGTCACACCCTGGCGACCGACGACGCGGTGGCCGCCGCCTACGCGCGGTTTTCGGTGGCCCTGGACTTCCAGAGCTTCGCCGCCATGTTCGCCGCCTTCGAGGCCCAGCGGGGCGCGCTGGCGGCCTTCTTCGAGCGCGAGGGCGGGCGGGCCGGCGCGACCGCCTGGGTCTGGCGGGCCGTGAACGTACCGCGCGGGTCTGACCCGGAAGGCTTGGGCGCCGAAGCCATGGGGCGCCTGGACCGCGATCTCTATCGCGCGGCAGCCGACGTGTTGCGAACCGGCAGCGCCACTGACCAGAAGCATGCCGCCGCCTTCGCGGCCCTGGCGGCGGATCCGGACGCGAGGTTCGAACAGGTCCTGGCGCTGTTCTTCACCAAGCAGGGCGAGGGCGAAGGCGCCAAGTGGATCGGGTCGGCCAAGGTCCTGAAGGCCCGCGACAACGTCCGGGCGGCCTTGCTGGAAGAACAAGCGCGCATGGAGATTGCCCGCGAGCGTGTCCGCGCCGCCCAGGTCGCCGCCGACACCGTGGACGCCCTGACCCTCGCCGATGCCTATCTGAAGGCCTACGACATCGAGAAATCGGCCGTCGGCGCCCTGGACTTCGCGGACCTGATCGAGAAAGCCTGCAGTCTGCTGCGCGACCGACCGGCTGCCGCGTGGGTGCTCTACAAGCTGGACGGGGGCATCGACCACATCCTGCTCGACGAGGCGCAGGATACCGCCCCCGACCAGTGGAAGATCGTCAGCGCCCTCAGCGAGGAGTTCTTCGCGGGCGCCGGCGCGGGCGGCGAATCTCGCGCCCGGCGCCTGTTCGTTGTGGGGGACGAGAAGCAGTCGATCTATTCGTTCCAGGGCGCGCGGCCCGAGCAACTGTTGCAGCAGTTCGAACTGCACCGCGCACGGGCCGACGGGGCCGGCATGGACTTCCGCCGCATCGCCCTGCTGACCTCCTGGCGTTCCACCCCGCAGGTGCTGCGGTTCGTGGACGCGGCGTTCGCGCCGCCCGAGCTGGCCGGCGCGATCCAGGCGGGCGATGCGCCGGCGGTGCGACACGAAACCGCGCCCGCCCGCAAGGACCACCCCGGGTGTGTCGACGTCTGGCCGCTGGAGATCGAGGCCAAGGGCGACGAGCGCGAAGCCTGGGACGCCCCCGTCGACGCCGAACCCGAGGACAGCGCCAACCGCCGCCTGGCCCGCCGCATCGCGGGGGAGATCGCAGCGCTGATCGCGCGCGGCGACGCAGTCTTCGACAAGGACGAAAAGGTGATGCGGCCCGCCCACGCCGGCGACGTGCTGATCCTGGTGAGGCGGCGAAAGGCGCTCTTCGAGGAAATCCTTCGGGCCCTCAAACACGCCGGCATCCCCGTCGCGGGCGCCGATCGCCTGGCGCTGTCAGAGCATATCGTCTTCGACGACCTCGTGGCCCTGGCGCGGTTCGTGCTGTTCCCAGGGGACGAGCTGACGCTGGCCGCGCTGCTGAAGAGCCCGTTCTGCGACCTGACCGACGAGAGCCTCTACCAGTTGGCGCATGGTCGGAAGGACGAGCTGCTCTGGGACCGCCTGATCCGGCGGGCCGACGAAAAGGCCGACTGGGGCGCGGCGGCGCGGTTCCTGACGCTTGCGTTGGCCGAGGCGAAGCTGAGGCGCCCGTTCGAGCTCTATTCGCGCCTGCTGGGCGCGGTCGGCGAGGATGGGCGCTCCATGCGCCAGCGGCTGCTGCGCCGTCTGGGGCTGGAGGCCGAGGACGCCCTGGACGAATTCCTGAACCAGGTGCTGGCGGCCGAGGCGCGCGGCGTCCACGACCTGGAAAGCCTCGCGGCCGCCCTGGCCGGGCTGGACATCACCGTCAAGCGCGAGATGGAGGCCGAGCGGCGCGAGGTGCGCGTCATGACGGCCCACGGCGCCAAAGGCCTTGAGGCGCCGATCGTCTTCCTGCCCGAGACCACCGTCAGCCAGACCGCGCGGGGCACGCCGCTGCTGCCCGTCGCCCATCCGGCTGGCGACGGCTTCCTCTGGTCCACGTCTGGCGCGCGGGACTGCGACGCCAGCGCCGTGGCCCGGGAGGCGCGCGCGGCCCGGGACGAGGCCGAGGTCTGCCGTCTGCTCTATGTGGCCCTGACCCGGGCCCGGGACCGGCTGGTGCTCTGCGGCCGGCTGGCCGAGCGCACGGACCCGGCCAAGGTGCGCGGATGGTGGGGCGCCATACGCGACGCCCTGGCCCATGCGGACATCGCCGATGAGGTCCGTGCGGTGACGCAGAACGGCGTCACCTTCGAGCGCTTCGGCCATGATCCGGAGGTGCGAGAGCGCGGCGCCCAGCCGGAGCGTGTGCCGTCGGCGCTACCCGCCTGGGCCGCCGTCGCCTCGCCCCCGGAGGCCTTCGCCCGCTATGCCTCACCCGCCGACCTGGGCGAAGGCGCGGCGACGCCGGCCCCCTCGCCGCTGGCGGCCCGCGGCGGGCTTGGCCGGTTCCGGCGCGGCGACCTCATCCACCGGCTGCTGCAGTTGCTGCCCGACCTCCCGGCCCCGGACCGGGCTGCGGGCGCCGCCGACCTGCTCGCCCGTGAGCTTGATCTGAGCGCGGCCCAGCGCTCGGAAATGGCGGACGCGGCGCTCAGCGTCCTTCAGGACGCGCGCTTCACCGAGGTGTTCGGACCTGGCTCGCGCGCCGAGGTGGCGGTCGCCGGCACGGCCGCCCTGCTGCCGGCCGGCCTGCGGATTTCAGGCCGGATCGACCGGCTCGTCGTGCTGTCCGACAAGGTCCTGGTCATCGACTTCAAGACCAACCGCCCCTCGCCCGACCGGATCGAAAACGCCGATCCCGCCTACCTGCGCCAGATGGCGCTCTACGCCGGCGTGCTCGGCGAGATCTTCGACGGCCGCCAGATCGAGGTCGCGATCGTCTGGACGGACGGGCCGAAGCTGATGCCGGTCCCAGAATTCCTGTGGCGCCAGACTCTTGCCGAGCTGGGTCGCGCTGGTTGATAGAGGATGCCAGCCGCCTATATGCGCCGATACAGATTCGCGGTTGGCGACATGCCGGTTCCGCGCAGAGGAGTTTCCCGATGAGCACCTTCAAGGTCACCGACGACTCGTTTTCGGTAGACGTTCTGGCGTCGCCGCAGCCGGTCCTGGTCGATTTCTGGGCGGAGTGGTGCGGTCCCTGCAAGCAGATCGCCCCCGCCCTGGAACAGATCTCCGAAGAGCTGGTCGGCAAAGTGAAGGTCGCCAAGCTGGACATCGAACAGAGCCCGAGCACCCCCTCGCGCTACGGCGTGCGCGGCATCCCCACCATGATGCTGTTCAAGGACGGCCAGATGACCTCCATGAAGGTCGGCGCCATGCCCAAGCAGAAGATCCTGGAATGGCTCGCCGAAGCCGGCGTCGCCGCCTGACGCACTCATAATTCCTCCCCCCTCGGGGGAGGTGGCGCGAAGCGCCGGAGGGGGCCGCCCGTTGACGTCCGAGAGGACCCCCTCAGTCGGCTTCGCCGACGGCTCCCCCACGGGGGGAGCAACTTGCATTTCTCAACCCGGCCAGGTTTCCGGGCTCATGGCGAGCACCTCGCCGGCGAAGTGCAGGCCGCCGCAGATGAGCACATGAGGCGCCGGGCCGTCGGTTTCCAGGGCGCGCGCCACACCGTCTGAGACATTCGCCGCGGTCTCGCAGTCCAGCCCCGCCTTCATCGCCGCCTCCATCAGTTCCTCGCATCCCGCCGCGTTGGGGCTGTCGAACGTGGTCACGATCAGCCGCGGGCGCATCTCGGCGAACGGGCGGAAGAAGCCTTCCGCATCCTTGCGCGCGAACATGCCGGTCACCAGCACCAGCGGCCGCGGATCACCGCGGTCGACGATCCGCGACGCGGCCTCGGCCACGGCCTCGCCGGCATGGGGGTTGTGCCCGCCGTCCAGCCAAAGATCAGCGCCCCTGGCCTTTGCCATCGCGGCCAAGGGCCCGGCGGTCAGCCGCTGCATCCGGGCCGGCCACACGGCCGCGGAGACGCCCCGCCCGATCGCCTCGTCGGTGAGGTTGCGGTCGAATGTCAGGGCGGCGGCGACCGCCAGCCCGGCGTTGGCGAACTGGTACCCGCCGAACAGGCTGGGCGCGGGCAGGTCCAACAGGCGCTCAGGCATCTGCACCATGAGCCGCCCACGTTCCTCCCAGGCGTCGACGTCGCGGCCCATCAACAGCATGGGCGCCATGTGCGCGTCGGCCTCGCGCTCGATCATCTCCAGCGCCTCATCCCGCTGGCGGGCCACGACCACCGGGCGGCGCGGCTTGATGATCCCGGCCTTCTCCCAGGCGATCTTGGGCAGGCCTGGGCCCAGGAACTCCAGGTGATCCATGTCCACGGGTGTGATCACGCTGACCGCGGGCGCGCCGAAGACGTTGGTCGCGTCGAACCTGCCGCCCAGGCCCACCTCGACGACGCACAGATCGGCCGGCGTCTCGGCGAAGGCCAGGAAGGCCAGCACCGTGGTGATCTCGAAGAAGCTGATCGGCTGGCCGGCGTTGGCGATCTCGACGCGGTCGATCAGGTCGGTGAGCTGGGCGTCGGTGATGAGGGCGCCGGCCAGGCGGATCCGCTCGGCGAAGCGCACCAGGTGGGGTGAGGTGAGCGCATGCACCTTCAGGCCCGCCGCCTCGCCGATGGCGCGCAGGAACGCCACGGTCGAACCCTTGCCGTTGGTGCCCGCCACGTGGATCACCGGCGGCAGCTTCAGGTCGGGCCGGCCCAGGGCGGTCAGCAGACGCTCAACACGACCGGTGGTCAGGTCGATCAGCGTCGGGTGGTTGGCCCGCAAACGCTGGATCACCGCGTCGGAGGCGCGGATGGGGTCATGCCCGGGATCGGGGCGCAGGTCCTGGGTCACGTCAGGCGGCGGAAAGACGGTCGCGTCCCATGGTGAGGGTCTTCAGGATCGAAGCCAGTTTGGCCGGCAGGTCAGCACGCGTCACGACCTGGTCGACCATCCCGTGCTCCACCAGGAATTCGGAGCGCTGGAAGCTCGCCGGCAGGGTCTCGCGGATGGTCTGCTCGATCACCCGCCGACCCGAGAACCCGATGGTCGCGTTGGGCTCGGCCAGATGCACGTCGCCCAGCATGGCGTAGGAGGCGCTGACCCCGCCCGTCGTGGGATCCGTCAGCACCACGACGTAAGGCAGGCCAGCGGTCTTGACCTCGTTCAGCGCCAGAGTAGTGCGCGCCATCTGCATCAGGCTGAGGGTGCCCTCCTGCATGCGCGCGCCCCCCGAGGCCGTGAAGATCACGAACGGGACCTGCCGGCGCACGGCCTCCTGGGCCGCCTTCACAAACGTCTCGCCCGCCGCCATGCCCAGGGACCCGCCCATGAAGGCGAAGTCCTGCGCGACGACGATCGCTGGCTGGCCGTGGATCAGGCCGTAGCCGATGGCCATCGAGTCCTGCTCGCCGGTGGCCTTCCGGGCCGCCTTCAAGCGCTCGGGATAGGGCTTGTCGTCCGGAAAGTTGAGCGGGTCATCGGGGACGATGGGCGTGGAAATCCGCTCATAGGCAGACCCGTCGAACGTACAATCCAGCCGCTGCTTGGCGCCGATGCGCATGTGATGGCCGCTCGGCGTGACCCAGAGCGCGGCTTCAAGATCGGGCCGGTACAGCATCTCGCCGGTCTCAGGGCACTTGACCCACAGGTTCTCCGGCGTGTCCTTCTTGGCGAAATTTCGGACCCCGGGCGCGATCCGTGACAGCCAGCCGCGGCGGCGTTCGACGGTCGGACGGTTGGGTTTGTCGTTTCGCTGTTCAGCCATCGCCATGGTCTTCAGACTGTCGCCAGGCCCTGACGCGCGCCTCGCACAGACGTAGCGAGCAGCTTCACCTTTTGAAGGACCCGGGCGGTCACGTCTTCGTTCCTATCCAGCGCTTCGGCCACTTCGTCCACCAGGGCGGAACCGACGACCACGCCGTCGGCGACCCGGGCGATGGCGGCGGCCCGCTCCGGCGTCTTGATGCCGAACCCCACGGCGACGGGCAGGCCCGAAGCGTTTCGGACCCGGATCACATGCGGCGCCACGGCGTCAGCATCGGCTTCCTTGACGCCCGTGACCCCGGCCACCGACACATAGTAGACGAAGCCCGAGGTGCGGCGGATCACCACCGGCAGGCGCTGGTCGTCGG